>JBIIND010000096.1:0-6229 GCA_044337665.1 Cyanobium sp. | reverse complement strand
CCCCCCATCGTCTTCGGCCAGGATCACCTGGATTGCCTGGTCGGGGCGGGAATATTTATCCGCATTCTCGATCAGATTCAACACCACCTGCTGGAGACGGTCCGCTTCAGCCAGGGCCTCGAACGATCGCTCGCCTGCCCTGGGGGGGAGCACGAGTTCGAGGCGGCGCGCCAGCTGGCTGCGGGCCAGATCGCAGCTGTTGATCAAGATCTGGTCCACCGCCACCGGCTGGAGGACCAGTTGCAGCCGGCCGGATTCGCTGCGCGAGAGATCGAGCAGGTCGTGGAGCATGCGCGTGACGCGAAGCGTTTCGGCTTCCGCCTTGGCCAAGGTGCGCTGCTGTTCCCCATTGAGGTTGCCACCCTGGCGTTGCAGCCGCTGCAGGTAGCCGCTGATGATCGTCAATGGGTTGCGGAGTTCGTGGCTGACGGCGCCCACAAACTGCCGCTGATTCTCCCAGGCGAGGGCCATGCGGTCGAGCAATTTGTTGTAGCCGTTTGCCAGTTGCCGCACCTCCAGCGGCGCGTGCCGCTGATGCAGGCGGCTCGTGGCCAGGCTGGCGCAGGTGATCGAGCTGGCCAGGCTGTTGAGGTCCTGCAGCGGCCGGATGATGCGGCGTGTCAGCAGCCAGATCGCCAGCAGGGTCAGCGCCAGGCAGAGCGACCAGGCCAGCAGCAGCCAGCGGAGCAGGGAGGACAGAAAGTTGCGATTGGCGCTGATGTCCTCCCCCACCCAAAGGCTGACGCCCTCGGGGCCGAGCCTGTGCAGGTGGGTGAGGAATTCCCGTTGGTTCAGCGTCACCACGCGGTAGGGGTAGTGGCGCTGGGGGGCGCTTCGATCCGCATGGGGCCACCGCAGCCACCGTGCGGATGGCAGGGACCCCTGGGGGTTGAGAATCCCGGCGGGGCGGGTCACGGCCGCCAGGGCCTCCTGGGCGAGCCGCCGCGGGGGGGGATCCTCAAGACGGCTGGGCAGCAGCAGCGTGCCGTCGGCAAGGCGGATCCAGAACAGCAGGTTGAAGGAGCTGAAGCGTCCCAGTTCCTCCACGGCCGCCGCACGACGGGCGGGGGAATCCTGCGCGGCCAGGAGGGGCAGCTGATGCCGGAGCAACTCGCCGCTCTGGCGGATCCGGCGCTCATGTTGGTGAATCAGGGCCCGCTGGTTGACCAGCAGGGTGGCCGTCGACGCGGTGGTGAAGCCCACGAACACCGAGACGAAGGCGGCCAATCGCAACTGGCCGAGAAGACTTCCAAAGGCACGCTCTCGCCAGTTCACACCGGATGGGGCGTTTCTCACCAAAACTGAGACTTTCTCTCATTTTGGCAGCCTTGTGGGGCCGCGGGAAGGGCAGCCCCCCCATTCCGGGGAGCGGGGGGGAGTCTGCCAGCCTTCAGGCTGCGACCGGCTGGTGGATCACATCGTCGTAGAGCCGCTCGAGGGCGTCGATGTTGGCGGCCAGGGTGTAGCGCTCCTGTACCCGCTGCCGCGCCCGCCTGCCCAGCTCGGCGCTGAGCACCGGCTGGTCCCGCAGCACGGGCAGCAGGGTGCGCAGCTGGGTGGTCACCCCCTGGGTGCGGATCACGATCCCCGCACCCCCCTCCAGCACCTGCCCATCGGCGCCGGCGTCCGTGGCCACGCAGGCGGTGCCGGTGGCCATGGCCTCCAGCAACGCCAGGGAGAGCCCCTCCACCAGGGAGGGCAGCAGGAATACCTCCGCCAGTTGCAGCAGGGCCACCCGCCGCTCGAGGTTGGATTCCGTTCCCCACCAGATCACATCCGCCTCGCCGCTGTTGTGGAGCAACCCGCGCAGGGGGCCGTCGCCGACGATCACCAGCAGGCAGCCCTCTGGACGCACCAGACGCCAGGCCCGCAGCAGCGCCTCCACGTTTTTTTCGGTGGTGATGCGCCCCACGTACAGGAACAGCCGCTGTCCGGCGAAGCGCTCACGCAGCTCCCGGTACGCCGGGCTGGGGAGGCCATCCACCGGCCGCCACAGGGTTTCATCCACCCCGTTGGGGATCACGGCGATCCGCTCCGGCCGCACCCCCAGGCGCTCCAGCACGCCCGCCTGAAGATCGGAGAACACGATCACCCGGTCGTAGCGGGCCAGGGAGGGGGCGTAGAGCTGGTAGGTGAGCTGCTGGGTGCCGGCGGCCAGGTTGCGCAGACCGGCATCAAAGGCCGGGTGGAAGGTGGCCACCAGGGGCAGGCCCAGCTGCTGGCAGAGATCGGGCAGGCGGAAATCGAGGGGCGACAGGGTGAGACTGGCGTGCACCAGGTCCGGCCGCAGCCGCTCCAGCGATTCGCGCAACTCCCGTTGCGCCCCAGGGGATGGGATCGTGTACACCTGCGACTTGACCAGGTAGGGCAGGGTCACGTCCGGGTCGACGGCGGCGATGGGATCGAGCCGCCCGGACTCCTGCCGTGTCGACTCCAGCAGTCCGAGCCCGGTGGCCGGCGTGTCGAAGTGGATGAAGCTCACCGTGTGGCCGCGGTGGCGCAGCGCCTCCGTGGTGCTCAGCCCGTAGGTGACATTGCCGCAGAACGGCGACTTCTTGCCCAGCCAGGCAATCTGAGCCACGGTTCACTGCAGCCAACACGGCAAGTTAGCAGCGACGCCAGGGCTGCTCG
Source organism: Cyanobium sp. (assembly GCA_044337665.1). Classification (GTDB taxonomy): domain Bacteria; phylum Cyanobacteriota; class Cyanobacteriia; order PCC-6307; family Cyanobiaceae; genus Cyanobium. The sequence goes on along the minus strand of JBIIND010000096.1, from coordinate 3,598 downwards.
CGCAGGGCTGCGATCAGGGAGAGGGCCGCCAGGCCCCAGAGCACCGGCAACAGGCCATAGCGGCTCACCAAGGTGCCCGCGAGGGCCAGCGGCAGGCTGAGGGCGATGTTGATCAGATTGTTCTGCAGGCCGAACACCTTGCCCCGCTGGTCCTCCGGGGTGTCCTCCTGGATCGTGGTCTGGGCCGGGATGGCCAGCAGCGCCGAGCCCACCCCGAGCAGGGAGCACAGGAGCAGGGTGAGCCAGAGGTTGCCCCGCAGCTGACCGAGCAGGAAGAGACACCAGGCGATCATCCCCAGCCCGGAGCTGGCGAGCAGCCGGCGGTTGAAGCGATCCCCCAGCTGGGCGACGGCCAGGGCCCCCAGGGCCAGCCCCACCCCCGTCATCGCCAACAGGGTGCCGAAACCGGTGGGGCCCAGGCCGATGATCGCGGCGGCCAGGCTGATCGCCAGCACGTAAAGGGCCGCGAGCAGGCTGTAGAGCAGCACCAGCTGGAGCATCGCCGATCGCACGCTCCTCCGTTCCCGCAGCACCTGCACCCCTTCCCCGATCTCCTGCCAGACCGACACCTCGCGGGGGGCACGGGGGGGTTCCTCCAGGGGAATGGCCGCGATCGCCACGGCGGCGAGGCCGTAGCAGAGAGGCAGCAGCAGGAATTCGCCCCCCCGGATCCCCAGGCCCGCCAGGCTGCTGTGGAGCAGGCGCAGGATCGGATCGCCCAGGGCGAAACCGATGATGGTGGCCGCCATGCTCGTGGCCTGGTACACGGAATTGGCCGCCAGCAGCCTCTGGGGCGGCACCAGCAGGGGGATGGCCGCCTGCTCCGCCGGCGCGAAGAACTGGGTGAGCACCGACTCCAGCAGGGTCATTCCCACCAGCAGCCAGTAGCCCCAGCTCAGCCCGAGGAACGTGGGCCCGGGCAGGAGGGCCAGGGGGGCCAGCAGCACCAGGACGGCCCGCAAACCGTTGGAGGCCACCATCACGTTGCGCTTCGGCCAGCGGTCCGCCCACACACCGGCCACCGTGCCGAGCAGCATGGCGGGGATCGTGTTGGCCACGTAGATGCCAGTGGCCAGCAGGGTGATCAGCTGGGCGCGATTGTCCACCGACATGCGGATGGCGGCGGCGGCTTCCGCCAGGGCTTCGCTCGCCTGCGCTTCCTCGGTCACCCAGTACTGGGCGATCAGGAACACCATCAGCACGATGTAGAACTTATCGGCCAGCTGGGAGAAGATCTGTCCCAGCCAGAGCCTGCGGAAGCCAGGCATCCCCAGAACCGCCCCCAGTCCCCGTTCCACCGAAGCGCCGCCGCTCATGGTGGGGAGTGTCGCGAGGACGAAGGCGCTGACATCGGTTCGAACCCGCTTCGCAGCAGTCTGAAGGCCCGGGGGACGCGGCCGAGATGTTCGCCACACCAGAGCTCAATCACCGCCAGCAGCCGCAGCCAGGCCCAGGGGGGACCCATCAGAGCCCCATCCCGCCGGCGGGGAGGGGTCGGCCGCGTCAGCCGCTGCAGCAGCGCCAGCTCCGAGGCGTTGAGCAGCATGCGGGCGCCCGGCACGGCCCCGATCACCAGCCCCTCCCCGGGCAGGAGGCTGCAGCGCCAGTCGCCGTTCCCCAGGGGGGGATCGAGCACCGCGCCGGTGCGGGCACAGAGCTGGAGGGGCAGGGCGTAGCCCCCCAGCGCCAGCAGGTGCACCGCCCCCAGCACGGCGATCGCCAGGGCTTCGCCCCCCCCATCCCCCGTCTCCTCCCGCACCACCGCCTCCAGGCGCCCGAGCTGGGCCAGCAGGTCGGCCAGTATCCCCGGCGCCGGCAGATCGGTGGGCAGAAGGGCCAGGCAAAGCTCCGCCAGGGCCTGGGCGGCGCAGAGGGTCTCCAGCCGGGTGGCCAGGGCGCTGTAATTGCGCAGCAGCCGCAGCTGCCGCACCCGTTTCAGGCCGTTGCGGCCCCCCACCTGCAGCTGCAGATGGGCCAGGGGCACCGCCGCCGACAGGCTGCTGCGCGGCCGGCGTGCGCCCGGGGCCGCCAGGCGCACCAGTCCCTCGTCGTGGGTGAGCACCGTGAGCAGCCGATCGTTCTCCCCCAGGGGCCGACTGGTCAGGACCAGCCCCTCCAGGCGTAGCTCGGGCACGGTCTGGCCTCAGTCCCCGCCGGCCACCGGGCCCGCCCCCGCGGCCGGCGGACCCCGCCGCAGGGCCTCCATCAGGGCCACCCCCCGGCTGGTGCCCAGGCGCGCGGCCCCCGCCTCCACCAGGGCGAGGGCCTGATCCAGATCGCGGATGCCTCCCGCCGCCTTGATCGCCGCCCGCCCCCGCGCCAGGCTGCGCAGACGCTCCACATCGGCGGCGCTCACCGCCCCTGCGAAGCCGCTGCCGGTTTTGAGGAAGCGGGCGCCCGCGTCGATGCTCACCTCCACCAGCAGCTCCAGGGCCGCCGGATCCAGCCGACCCATCTCCAGGATCACCTTCACCGGCAGCCCCAGGTCGGTGAGGGCCGCCAGGTCATCAAGCACCAAAGTGCCCTGCCGGTCCGCCAGGGCGCCGAAGTCGGGCACCACGTCGAGCTCGTCGGCGCCGGCGGCGGCGGCGGCCTCGGCTTCCGCCCGCTTCACCGCCAGCGGCACGGCACCGAAGGGGAAACCCACCACCGACACCAGCCGCACCGGACCGCCCACCGGCAGCCGCTCCCGCGCCATCGCCACCCAGCGCGAGGCCACACAGACGCCGGCGAAGCCGAAGTGGCGGGCCTCGTCGCAGCAGCGCTGCAGGGCCTCGATCCCGTGGTGGGGGTCGAGGAGGGCGTGGTCGATGAGGGGGGCCAGATCGGCCGACGACGTTTTCACTCCCGGGGCTGGATGACGCCGAATCCCCCGTGGTTGCGCCGGTAGACCACCTGGATCTGGCCGCTGTCGGCTTCCCGGAACACGTAGAAGTCGTGGTCGATCACATCGAGCTGGTGCAGGGCGTCCTCCAGGCTCATCGCCGGCATGGCGAAGTACTTGCGGCGCACGCCCCGGTGGGGAACGCTCGGCTCCAGGCCGTCGGTGAGGGAGCCGCCGGGCGGGGGCAGGGCGGCGGCGCCGGCCTCCTCGTCGCGGGCGGAGCGGTGCACCGGGCCGTGGCTGCGCTCCTGCACCCGCTCCCTGTAGCGGTTGAGCTGGCGGCTGAGCTTGTTGGCCACCAGGTCGATGCTGGCATAGAGGTTCTCGCTGCGCTCCTGGGCGCGGATCACGGTGCCGTTGGCGTACATGGTCACCTCGGCGATCTGCTGGGGCACCCGTGGGTTGCGGGCCACGGAGAGGTGCACATCGGCCTCCCGCACCATCTCGCCGAAGTTGCCGATCGCCCGCGTGAGCTTGGTTTCGGTGTAGTCACGGATCGCTGGCGTGACTTCGAGATTGCGCCCGTGGATCACCAGTTTCATTGAACCTCGCCGCTGGGGGGTCTGGCCCCAAGCTAGGGAGCTACGCCCATGGCCAACCCCAGCTCCGCAATTCTTTTCGAACCGCCGGCTCCGGTGCCGTTCGAGCGCGCCTGGAGCTGGCAGCGGCAGCTCCAGGCCCGGCTGCTCAACGACCCCTCGGCGCCGGAGGCGG
>JBIIND010000097.1:0-6229 GCA_044337665.1 Cyanobium sp. | reverse complement strand
TCCTGGTCTTCCTGCTGGTGATCCTGCAGCTGTACAACCGGTCGCTGCTGCTTGAGGGCATCAACGTCAACTGGAACGGCTGAGCCCGGCTGCGGCCGCCCCCCTCCCATGAATATCTTCGGCATCGGTCTGCCTGAGATGGCGGTCATCGCCGCCATCGGTCTTCTGGTCTTCGGGCCGAAGCGGTTGCCGGAACTCGGCAAAACCCTGGGTCGCACCCTGAGGGGGTTCCAGTCCGCCTCCCAGGAGTTCGAGAAGGAATTCCGCAGCGCCATTCAGAGCGAGACCACCGCTGGCGCCCTGGAGCCGCCCACCGAGGCTGCGGCTCCCCCCTCCGATCCCAGCCGCGCCGAGGCCCAGCCGCCGCCCGGCTGAGCCCCGCCTCCCCCGGCCTGTGGATCTGCAGTTGCTGGTCGGCCTCGGCAACCCCGGGGCCAAGTTCGCCGAAACGCGGCACAACGTCGGCTTCATGGTGCTGGAGCGTCTGGCCCGCGATGGGGCCGCCCCCTTCCGCAGCCAGCCCCGCCTGCAGGGCCTGTTGGCGGAGATCGGCAGTGGGGCGGGGCGCCTGCGGCTGCTGATGCCCCAGACCTACATGAATGAGAGCGGCCGCTCGATCCGCGCCGCCCTCGACTGGTACCGTCTCGAGCCGGCCCAGTTGCTCGTGCTCGTGGACGACATGGACCTGCCGCTCGGCCGGCTGCGCCTGCGGGCCAGCGGCAGCGCCGGCGGCCACAACGGTCTGCGCAGCACCATCCAGCACCTGGGGAGCCAGGACTTCGCCCGGCTGCGGATCGGCATCGGTGCCCCCGCCGAGAACCCGGCGGAGCGGCGGGCCCGCACCGTTTCCCATGTCCTCGGCCGCTTCGCCGCCGAGGAGCGCCCCGTGCTGGAGGCGGTGCTCAGCGAGGTGATCGCCGGCATCGACGTCCTCCGCCGCTCGGGAATGGAACGGGCCGGTAACCGCATGAACAGTTTCCGGGCGCCACTGCCGGCAACCTCGCCCCCTGTTCCCTGAACCCATGGCCCGCCTGCCCACCACCACCGCGCAGTTGCGGGTGCTGCGCCACAGCTTTCACCCCTGCGTGCTGGAGGGGGAGGTGGCGGCCGGCGGCTTTCAGTGGTCCTTCTGCTGGCGCTTCGACCGGGGGGAGCTGGTCGTCGAGCCCTCCCTCGGGCGTGCCCTGATCCAGGACGCGCTGCTGCGTTTCCTGCTCAAGGCCGATTACCAGCTGGAGGCTGGTGGCGATTACGCCTTCACGGTGCGGGCGTCGTTCTGAGCCGCTCGAGTTCGTACCCCAACCACCGCTCCAGCAGCAACTGGGCCACCACATCGTCCCAGTCCCGTGGCGGCTGCCTGAGGCCCGCCGGCAGCCAGCGCCGCCAGCCGCGGGGCGGAAACAGCTGCCAGTAGCGATCGCGGGCGGCCAGCGTGCTGCCCCGCTCCTCCACCATCACCACCGGCACAAGCGCCGCCAGCCGCTCCCGCCAGGGGCGGCTGCCGGTTCCCGTACCGATCACCACCGCTTGGAGCCCCTGCCCGCTGTGCCAGTCCCGCAGGGTGCGCCAGGCTTCATCCGGTGGCAGCACCAGGGCGCACGTGATGCGGCGGCGCGGCGCGTCACTGAGCACCAGGCCGCACTTGGCGCTGCCCGGATCCAGGGCGGCCACCGGTCCCGTTCCCGTCATGGCCGCCCCGGCGCCACGGGCTCCGCCTGCTTCCAGCGCAGCTCCACCACGATCGGATCGGGGGTCTCCGCATCGCGGGCGGCGAAGGCCTCCAGGCTCACGGTCTGACCGGCGGGCCGGTCGCTCAGCTCCCGTCCCAGGGCGTTGAAGGCGGCCCCATCGAACTGCACGCCATCCACCAGGGTGCCCTGCCTCTGGGCGCGGGCATAGGCGGCGGCCAGCAGCAGGTTCAGGCGGCTGCGCACCACCTCCGGGCTGCGTTCGTCGCCGTCGAGACCCGTGCGGGCCAGCACCTCCCCGCGCTGGACGACCCGCTTGTTCGGCCGCACGTCCGGGAAGGCGACCACCCGACCCTCGCCGCGCAGCACGTTGGCGGCCGAACGCACCGACACCACCCAGGTCCCGGGTTTGCGGATCATGTTCTCCAGCCGCTCGATGTCCGTGCGGGGGACCAGCAGCACCTGGCGGTCCACCTTCTGGCCGGGCAGCAGCCGCTGGAAGGCGGTCAGGTTCGCCTGCTGCAGCAGCGCGTCGATGACCGCCCGGGCCTGGTTGGCCCGCTCCAGCTTCACCTTGGCGGTGGCGAGCGGCTCGCCGCTGGCAATCACCACATCCCCCCGGCGCAGGGCGATCACATTGGTCTCCAGATCCTTGAGCTCCTTCGCTCCGGCGGCGATGCGCTCGCGCACGCGGCGGAGTTCCGCCTCGGTGCGGCGGATCTCCGCATCCCGGCCCAACACATCCTTCCGCAGCCGGGCCTGCTGCTTCTCCAGCCGGTCCCGCTGCTCCTGCAGCGGCTGCAGGCTTTGGCGCAGTTCGCCGAGACGGCCCTCGGCGGAACGCAGCTGGCGGGCCACCCGGCTGCGGGCCGATTCCGCCTGGCCCTGGGCCTTGAGCGCCTCCTGGCGGCCCCGCTGGGCCAGGTTGCGGCCCCGCTCGGCGCGGCCCACCTCGGCGCGGCTGCGCTCCAGTTCCGTCCGTCGGGTGCGCAGTTCCGCCTGGCTGCGCTCCAGGGCCGAGCGGCTGCTCTGCAGGCGCTCCTGCAGCTGATCCAGTTCGAACAGCCCCACCCGCAGCCGTTCGCTCACCAGCAGCATCAGGCCAAGGGAGATCGCGCTGATCAGGGCCCCCGTCAGCGCCGTGATCACCACGGCGGTGTTGCGCGGGCGGAGTTTGAACAGGCTGAGCCGGGCCTTGCCCACCTTGCTGCCCAGCCGGTCGCCGAGGGTGGAGAGCACGCCGCCCAGCACGAGCAGCGCCAGGATCAGCAGCCAGCCCGACACGGCACGCTCCGGGGTCGATTCAGTATCCACGGGAACCGCCGTGGGCGACCCCGCCTGTGGGGGAGCCCGGGCTTCAGCTGAAGCGCTTGGACAGGGCGATCGGATCGAAGACCGTGATCTTCTTCCGGTCGATCTGCACCAGCCCCTCGTTGCGCAGGTCGCCGAGCAGGCGCGTGATCGTGACCCGGGTGGATCCGATCGCTTCGGCGATGGCCTGGTGGGAGAGGCGCAGGTCGATGGTGATGCCCTCCTGGCTGGGCACGCCGAAATCCCGACAGAGCACCAGCAGAAAGCTCACCAGCCGCGAGCTCATGTCGCGGTGTGTGAGGGTTTCGATCATCGTTTCCGTCTGCAGGATGCGGGAGGAGAGACCCTGCAGCAGCAGCAGCCCGACGCTGGCGTCCTGCTCGATCGCCCGTCGCACGGAGGTGGCTGGCGCCATCAACAGCTCCACCCGGGTGAAGGCGATGGCGTGGTAGAAGCGATCGGACCGCTGGCCGGTGAGCAGGGAGAGGACCCCGAACAGGCTGTTCTCCCGCAGCAGGGCGACGGTGATCTCCTCGCCCGACTCGTACACCCGCGACAACCGTACGGCGCCCCTTCGCAGCAGGTAGACCCGTTCGGCGGGGTCGCCCGGGAAGAAGATCGTCTTGCCGCGCTCGATCGTCTCGCTGCTGCTGCCCGCCAAGCCCCGGATCACCTCCAGAAGGGTGGGACTCACCGGAGAGGCTCCGGATCCACTTGCGTTCAATCCGGGTGTCCCCGTGGTCGGCGTGCTGGTGAGTCGGCTGAAGCCGCGGCTGGCGCCGACCATGGTTGGGTGGCGGATGGCTGGAAGCTACGGATCGCCCGCGGCCCTGCTTGTAGCCAATCACACCGTTTGTCCGCCAGGTGCCCTGGGGGCCTGCTCCAGGGCCTGCCGCTGGCGCTCCAGCAGCGCCCGGAGGCCCCCCTCGGCCAGGGTCAGCAGACTGTCCAGCTCCGCCCGGGAGAAGGGTGCCCCCTCCGCCGTTCCCTGGATCTCCAGCAGCTCCCCCCGCTCGTTGCCCACCACGTTGAGGTCCACATCGGCGCAGCTGTCCTCCGCGTAGGCCAGGTCCAGCAACGCCCGGCCCCCGACCAGCCCCACCGACACCGCCGCCACCTGGTGCCGCAACGGGTCGGCGCTGATCTCCCCGCGCCGCCGCAGGCGCTCCAGCGCCAGGGCCAGCGCCGTCCAGGCGCCGGTGACCGCGGCGGTGCGGGTGCCGGCGTCCGCCTGCAGAACGTCACAGTCCACCAGCAGGCTGCGCTCCCCCAACGCCTCGAAGTCGAGGGCGGCGCGCAGGCTGCGGCCGATCAGCCGCTGGATCTCCTGGGTGCGGCCGGAGAGTTTCATCAGTTCCCGCGGCTGGCGGGAGGGGGTGGAGGCGGGCAGCAGCCGGTACTCGGCGCTGAGCCAGCCGCGGCCCGAGCCCCGTCGCCAGGCCGGCACCTCCTCCTCCAGGCAGACGCTGCAGAGGACGCGCGTCTGGCCCGCCTCGATCGTGACGGAGGCCAGGGCGAAGCCCATCGGATCCCAGTGGAAGCGCACCGGACGCAGTTCCGCCACCCCCCGTCCGTCCTGGCGGGATCTGGCCTCATCGGCGGCTTCAGGGGACATGGGCACGGCGGGTTCTGGGCTCACCGTAGGCAGCCGCGGGAGAGGGGCCGTTGCCCTACCCCTGGGGTGCGCCGCTGGCCGGAGCCGCTACATTCGGGGTCCTGTCCCGTTTCCCCATGGCCGCCAGCCTCGCCGACCATCGCCCGCCGAAGCGGAACGGTGCCGGCCTGGCGCCCCTGCGGTTGGTGCCCCGTCCCGAGGGCCTGCTGCAGGTCCATACCGCCCCCTATCGGGGCAGCTTCGCCGCGGTGTACAGCCAGGCCCTGCGGAGCGCCGGGCTGGGCAGCCGCGTGCTGGTCAGCCAGTTCCTCAAGGGCGGGGTCGACCAGGGGGTGGCAGGCAGCCTCTGGCTCTGCGGCCGCCTCCAGTGGCTCCGTCCCGCCACGCCGCTCTGCCTGGAGGCTCCCCCCACCGGTCCCGACGGGACCGGCCTGCTGGGGGCCGTGCGGGAGGTGTGGGAGTTCTCCCGGGAGACCCTGCTGGCCGGTCAGGTGGACCTGATGGTCCTCGACGAGCTGGGTCTGGCGGTGGAGCTTGGCTGGCTGGCGGCGACGGAGGTGTGTGAAACCCTCGAGCGCCGCCCCGCCCACCTGGATGTGATCCTCACCGGCCCGGCGATGCCGCCGGCCCTGATGGCGATGGCCGATCAGGTCACCGAGCTGCGACGCGGACTCTGAGGCGCCCCTCCCCTAACCTCGCAGTGCCGCGGGCACGCCGATGCTCAAGAACGATCGCTGGATCAACGAACAGGCCGCCGCCGGCATGATCGAGCCGTTCCAGTCCACCCTGGTGCGCCACCTGGAGCCGGACACCGCGAGTGCGCCGGTGCTGAGCTTCGGCTGCTCCTCCTACGGCTACGACCTGCGCCTCTCGGCGCGGGAATTTCTGATCTTCCGCCATGTGCCGGGCACGGTGATGAACCCGAAGCGGTTCAATCCTGCCAACCTGGAGCCGGCGCCCCTGCACCGCGACGAAGACGGCCAGTACTTCATCCTGCCGGCCCATTCCTACGGCCTGGGGGTGGCGCTGGAGCGGCTGCGGGTGCCGCCGAATATCACCGTGATCTGCCTGGGCAAGAGCACCTACGCGCGGCTGGGCATCATCGTGAACACCACCCCGGCGGAGGCCAGCTGGGAGGGGCACCTCACGCTGGAGTTCAGCAATTCCTCCGGCGCCGACTGCCGCATCTACGCGGAGGAGGGCATCTGCCAGCTTCTGTTCTTTGAGGGGGATCCGTGCGAGACCACCTACCGCGATCGGGCCGGTAAGTACCAGGATCAGCCGGAGCGGGTGACGCTGGCGCGGATCTGAGGGGTTCTGGCTGCTGACCACCGACCGACTGGCGAGGGATTGGTGCCTAGGAAACTCCACAGGGCACAGGACTCCTCCCTGGCCAGTCCTGTGAACATCAGCGAGGCTCGCCTGCCGCAATTCAGCCGCACACTGCTGAGCGAGGCAAGAAAACGCCAGGGCAAAAAGGTGAGAGTCGCTGCTAACATCGTAATGATCTCTGAGCAACCTGCCCCCGGGTGTCCACGAGTAAAGCCGCGTCGCCAACAATTCGCACCATCATACTGACCCTTTCGTTGGTCACGGGCATCTGGAGCTATCTTCA
>JBIIND010000095.1:0-6297 GCA_044337665.1 Cyanobium sp. | reverse complement strand
AGGGGATTGGCGAAGCGGCAGCCGAACAGGGTCTGCTCAAGACGGGGGTCGCGGCGCCGCAGCTGCCCCCCGAGGCCGGCGAGGGCGCTGCTGACCAGCGGCCAGCGCCGGCGCAGGGAGAGCTGGCCGAGGGTCGAGAGGGCAAGGCGGCTCAGCTGCTCCGCGTCGACCCCATCGTCCCGCTGCAGCAAAGGGCCGAGGAAGCGCTGGTAGAGGTCCGACCGGAGCGGGGGCGCAACCGGGGCATCGGCGGGGTAAGGCTGCGGCTCCCGTTCCTGCACCATGCCCCACCCCTCAGGCGTCGTCGCCCAATCCTCCCGCGCCGCCCTGCCGCTCAAGCCGCCATCGCCCCTTGCCCGCCGGGCATACGCGCCAGTCCCGCCAGATCCAGGGCTCCTGACGCGGCTCCAGGCTGGCCACGGGCTTCTCCAGCAACCGGGCCAGTTCCACGGCGGTGAGGGTGAAGCCCCCCGCCGCCAGCCGATCGGCCAGCTCCAGTCGGCTCAGCAGCTTCTGCAGGGCCGGCGGCGCCGGCCCGTCCGACTCCGGGCCGGGGGGGCGATCGGCCTCCAACGCCGCATGGGCCAGCACCTCCCCGGCCAGCAGACGGGGCAGCTGGCCCCGGGAGAAGGCGACGGCGATGGTGTCGCAACGGTCGTTGTCGGGATCGCCGCTGTGACCCCGCACGTGCTGCAGGCGCAGGCCCGGCAGGCGGGCACGATCGAGCTGCTCCCAAAGATCCCGGTTGAGCACGGCCCCACCCGACGCGGTCCGCCAGCCCTTGCGCTTCCAGCCGGGAAGCCACTTCTCCAGACCATCGATCAGATAGCGGCTGTCGGTGCGGATCGCCAGATCGGGATGGCGGGGCAGATCGCGCAGGCGCTCCAGCAGCGCCAGGGCGGCGGTGAGCTCCATGCGGTTGTTGGTGGTGGCGGCCTCCGCCCCGCCCAGCTCGTGGACGGAACCGTCCTCAAAGCGCAGCAGGGCTCCCCAGCCCCCCGGCCCGGGATTGCCGCTGCAGGCCCCGTCGCAGGCCGCGGCCACCACCCTCACCGGCCGATCAGCCATTGGCTCCCCCTTGTCAGCACCGGTTCAATGGGGCCCCTCTTCCCGGGGTTGCCTGGGCCTGGGAGACACTCCATGAAACGAACCTACCTGGCCCTGAGCGGGCTGGTGCTGGCGGGTTCCGCCCTTTCCGCCGCCCTGCCGTCCCTGGTCCACGCCTCGGGGCTGTTCTCCAGCCGCCCCGTCGACCCCGCCCGCTTTTCCGTCCTGGCCCGGCCTGTGGGGGACAGCGAGTGGAACCTGCTCGTACTGGAGCAGCTGGCGCGCGCCCCGCGCTGCTGGGACCCCCGGCCGGACGGGCTGATCGACCCGAGCCTGAACCGGTTCGACTTCACCGGCATCTGCAGCCGCTACCTCGACAGCAACGGCTACTCCTTGCGCATCGGCGAGCAGGATCTGGCCACCAGCTACCGGCTGCGCCTGCAGCAGCGGGGCAACCTGCTGCTGCTGCAGGCCCTCTCCCCCAACGAACCGACCGTGTTGGTGGTGGGCCGGGCCGAGGTGCCCCGCCGCGACCGGGACGCCTTCGTGGCGATCCAGCTGGACCCGGGCTGGGAGCTGCAGCGGCGCAGCTTCGGGCGGCAATCGCTCAATCACCTCTATTTCGCCCATGCCAGCTCCCTGCGGCAGCTGATCGCCCAGGCGAACGGCCGGACGGAGGAGGGGACGACGGGCCGACGGCCTGTCCCCGCTCCACCCCTGGCCGCCCTGCCCAGGGCCCCCCAGCTGCCTGTCGCCCGCCCGTCGCGCCGACCTCTGGCCTTGTCCGGGGTGGGCGCCGCCCCCACCGAAGAGCCACTTCCCGCGACCGACAACGCCCCCGGCCGCACCATCGCCCTGCAGGTGATCCCCTTCCAGGAGTGAAGGGCGGCCGCGACCAGTTGACGCGCCGGCCTTGCTCCCCTTCCAACCCATTCCCCCTCCCCGTACCTTGTGGGAGTGAGGAGTGCAGGGGCGCTCTTTCAGGGTCGAAACGAGGAAAGACTCCTGAAATCGCCCAAACACGAAAGCCCCGCCGTTGGCGGGGCTTTTTTGTGGAAGGCCGTAGAGGGCTGGCCGCCCCGGAGGGCAGCCAGCGGCGGGGATCACTTGATCGTGACCTTGCCACCCACTTCCTCAAGGGCCTTCTTCAGGGCCTCGGCGTCGCCCTTGGAGATCCCCTCCTTGACCGCCTTGGGAGCGGCCTCGACGAGGGCCTTGGCTTCACCCAGCCCGAGGCCGGTGGCCTCGCGGACAGCCTTGAGCACCTTGATCTTGGCGGCGGGGTCGAAGCTGTCGAGGATGACGTCGAATTCGGTCTGCTCCTCGACGGGCTCAGCGGCGGCCCCGGGGGCGGCGGCGGCAACGACGACGCCGGCGGAGGCGGCGGCGGAGACACCGAACGCTTCCTCAATCTGCTTGACGAGCTCAGAAGCCTCAAGCAGGGAGAGGGTTTTCAGTTGTTCGAGAATCTGGTCAGTGGTGGCGGACATGGTTGAGAATCAGCAACAGATCTGTGGGGTTGGACAGAGGGGGTCGGTGGAGCCGGACGCTCAGCCTTCGCCGGATTCGGCGTGCTGGCTCAGAGCCCTGGCGAGACCGGAGGGAACCTCGTTGATGCCCACCGCCAGCTTGGTGGCCACGCCGTTGATCGCACCGGCGATCTGGGCCATGAGCACCTCCTTGGAGGGCAGGTCGCCGATGGCCTTGATGTCGTCCTGCGAAAGGAGCTTGCCTTCGAACAGGCCCCCTTTCGTTTCCGACTTCTTGCTGTCCTTCTGGAAGGACTGCAAGGCCTTGACGGCACCGCCGATGTCCCCCTTGACGAGGACGAAGGCGTTGCTGCCGCTCAGCAGCGATTCGAGTTCCGACCAGGCGCTGTTCCCATCAATGGCCCGGCGCATCAGGGTGTTTTTGGTCACCTTGCACACGCCGTTACTGGCCTGCAGACGGGTCCGCAGGTCAGTCATCTCTTTGATGGTGAGGCCCTTGAAGTCAAGGACGAGCGCCATTTCGGCTTCACCGAGGAGCTGTTTCAGCTCTTCGACGATCTGTTGCTTGCTCTCCAGGGTGCGGCCCATGGGTTTGGAACGGATCGAGGGGAACAAGCCGGGTACGCGGCCCGACGACCCACGCGAACGCGGGGGTCACTCCGAAGCCCGGGGGTTTCGGAGCGCGTCGAGGCCGCAATCTGGATCCGCTCCGCACTGGGCGACCTCCAGAGGAGGCACCCGGGCGGGCCATGACCGATGACGAGGCCTCGGCAGGATTTGCATCGGCACATGCTGGGGAATCCCTTGCCGGGGACCGAAATCCCCTGGCCATGGCCGAAAACCTGCTGTCTTGGGCTGGAAATCAGGGCGCGTGCCCTCTGGCAGAAGCCATCCCAAGACCGTATCACAGGCCTGGCCGTGGGGGTGCGAAGGGCCTCTCTCCTGTTTCCTAAGACTCCTGCTTGATGTCCTGCAGGGCGGTGACATCCACCGCCACCGAGGGGCCCATCGTGGAGGTGACGTACAGACTGCGCCAGTAGCGGCCTTTGGCGCCACTGGGCTTGTTGCGGTCGATGGTCTCCTGCAGGGCCTTGAGGTTGTCGAGCAGCCGCTCAGCATCGAAGCTGGCCTTGCCGAAACGCACATGCACGATGCCGCTGCGGTCGGCGCGGAACTCGAGCTTGCCGGCCTTGAACTCGCTGATGGCGCCGGCCAGGTCGGTGGTGACGGTGCCGGCCTTGGGGTTGGGCATCAGGCCCCGGGGGCCGAGCACCCGGCCGAGCTTGGCCACCTTGGGCATCATGTCCGGGGTGGCGATCAGCAGATCAAAGTCCATGGCGCCACCGGCGATCGCCTCCACCAGCTCATCGTCACCGGCGAGGTCGGCGCCGGCCGCCTTGGCTTCAGCCACCTTCTCACCGCGGGCGATCACCGCGATCCGGATCGTCTGGCCGGTGCCGTGGGGCAGGGCCACGGTGGTGCGCAGCTGCTGGTCGGTGTACTTGGGATCGATGCCGAGCCGGGCGTGGGCCTCGATGGTTTCATCGAAACGGGCCGTGGCGTTGGCCTTGACCAGTTCGAGGGCTTCCAGGGGCTGGTAGGGGCGTTCCTCCACCTTGGCGGCGAGGGCGGCGAAGCGTTTGGAGAGGCGGGGCATGGCGGAGATGGGGTGCGGACGACCGGGACGGTCTCCCCCGGTGGGGTGAACAGGGATCGGGAACGGAGGGGTGGCCGGGGCGCCTTCAGTCGCGGACGGCGACGCCCATGTTGCGGGCGGTGCCCGCAATGATGCGCATGGCGGACTCGACGCTGCTGCAGTTGAGATCGGGCAGCTTGGTGCGGGCGATCTCCTCGAGCTGGGCGCGGCTGATCGCCCCAACCGAACCCTTGGCGGAGGTGGCGGCACCCTTTTCGAGACCGGCCGCCTTCGAAATCAGCACCGAGGCGGGTGGGGTCTTGGTGATGAAGGTGAAGCTGCGGTCTTCAAAGACCGAGATCTCCACCGGGATCACGTACCCCGCCTTCTCCTGGGTGCGGGCGTTGTACTCCTTGCAGAACGCCATGATGTTGACCCCGTGCTGACCGAGGGCTGGACCCACGGGCGGAGCGGGGTTGGCTTTGCCGGCATGGAGGGCCAGCTTGATCACGGCTACGACTTTTTTGGCCATCGGCGGATGTCGGGGAAGCGACTCCCCGAAGGGAGCGTTGGACGGTACTCCCCGGAGGGAGTCTGCGGATCGACGGGACCGGGGGATCCGGTGCCCATCGGGCCGGCGGGACCCTGGGGGTCCCGACCCTGGCCGCCCTCCACAGGGAGACAGCCAGGCCGACCTGGATCAGCTTTGCTTGCTGATCTGGGAGAACTCCAGCTCCACCGGGGTCTCCCGGCCGAAGATCGAGAGCAGCGCCTTGAGTTTGCTGCGCTCCCCGGAGACCTCGATCACCTCGCCCTGGAAGTCCTTGAAGGGACCGGCGGTGACGAGGATCTGATCGCCCTCGCTGAGGTCGACCTTGACGACAGGCTTCTTCTCGGCGGCGCGCTTGAAGATGCGGTCGACCTCCTGGCGGCTGAGGGGCCGGGGCTTGATGTGCCCCCGGGCCTTGCCGGTGGAGCGCCGGTCCTCGGCGCCGACGAAGTTGATGACATTGGGGGTGCTGCGCACCGCCATCATTGTGTCCTCGTCGAGGATCATGCGCACCAGCACATAACCGGGGAACACCTTCTCCTCGATCGATTGGCGGTTGCCGTCCTTCTTGATCTTCACCCCAGGGGTTTGGGGGATCTCGATCTCGAGGATGCGGTTGTCGACGCCGAGGGTGACGGCCCGCTGCTCCAGGGTGGCCTTCACCTTCTTCTCGCAGCTGGAGGCCACCTGCACCGCGTACCAGCGGGCCACCGGGGCCCGTTCCTCGGAGGGCGAAGCGGCGGCGATCCCCCCGTTGGCCGGCAGCTCCAGGATGGCGGTCGCGTCCCGGTCGATGTCCTGGGCGATGTCGGACTGGATCTCGGGCACAGCGTTAGGGGAAGGGGACATCAGCGGAACACCTGGGCGGAGGCCCAGCCGAAGAAGCGATCGATCGCGGCGATCGCGGCGGCCGAGAGGCTCACCATCAGAATCACCGCGATCGACTCGCTGAACAGCTGCTGGCGACTGGGCCAGACCACCTTGCGCAGCTCGGCGATGGTTTCAGCGGCAAAACCGCTGGTCTCGTCGTCCTGCGGGTCGGCGAGCGGCTCCTCACCCACCTCGAGCGCGACCTTGCCCACCGGCCGTTCGGGCTGGCTCTGACTGGACGTGGACGGGGTGATCTGGGCCAAGGAGCGGAAATTCCGGCGACATACGCCGATGGGACCACGCACACCGGCAAACCAATACCCTACCGGACGCTGTTCCCGCCTTCCGCCGCGGCGGGGGGGAACGGCACGAAGCGCAGGGGATCGCCCGGCTCCACCCGCACCCCCCGGGCGCCGCGGAAGTGGTCCGCCAGCAGCTCGGTGGCCAGGGGGTTCTCGATGCGCCGGCGCAGCACCCGCCGCAGCGGGCGGGCCCCGTACTCCGGCTCGTAGCCCTGTTCCGCCAGGGAGGAGACCACCGCCTCCTCCACCTGGAGCTCCAGTTGCTGCTCCCCCAGGAGGGCGGCCAGCTCGGCCAGCTGCAGGCGCACGATCCGTTGCAGGTCGGCCGGGTCGAGGGGGCGGAAGCGGATCACCTCGTCGATTCGGTTGAGGAACTCGGGCCGGAACTGGCGGGCCAGGGCC
>JBIIND010000407.1:0-6333 GCA_044337665.1 Cyanobium sp. | reverse complement strand
TGCCCTCGGATCCGCTATCGCCAACCATCTCGCCGATCAGGGCTGGGCTGTGATCACGGCAGGGTCATCTGCTGCTGCAACCAGCAACACCCACATTCAGCTGTCCTATCAGCAGCCGCTGGATGAATCAATCTTCACAGCCCTTCCCACCCTTCAGGCGGTGGTGTGGGCCCAAGGCCTGAACTGCAGTGACACCGTCTGCAATCATGACCCTGGTGACCTCCTGAACCTGCTGCAAGGCAACGTGCTGTTCATCGCCGCAAGCCTCAAGGCACTTCTAGCTGCGGACAGACTTGATACTGGCAGCAGGCTGGTGGTGGTGAGCTCAATTTGGCAGTTGGAAAGCCGACCGGGGAAGTTCTCCTACAGTGTTTCGAAAGCGGCCTTGCAGGGTCTGGTCAAATCCTGCGCCCTTGATCTCGGCGCCCGTGGAATCCTGATCAACGCCGTTCTACCAGGCGTGGTGGATACGCCGATGACCCGTACCCATCTCTCGCCGCAACAGATCACTGCGATCACCTCGCAGTCAGCCCTACAGCGCCTTCCAGAACCTGTGGACATCGCCGCGGCTGTCGGTTTTCTAGCCTCGCCGACCAATCGTGCCATCACGGGCCAGTTTCTTGCCGTGGATGCCGGTTTCATCGGCCTCAAGCACGCCTGACAACCATGGCAACCCTACGCCCAGAGCTTCAGATTCGCAGTTCCCTCGCGGACTACACCGTTGCCTTCTCCCAGCCCGCAGATCTGAGCTCGTGGCACCCCAGCGCGGATGCCTTGCTGGTGGACGCGTTTTTCAAGGGGAGACTGAACTTCCCTGAAGAATTACCCGTCATCTGGATTGAAGCCAACGAAGAAGCCAAAGCACTCCAGGAAACTCTACCAATATTCATGGCACTGAAGCAGGCGGGTCTTGGCCGCGGATCGCACCTGGGAGCAATCGGCGGTGGCGTTATCCAGGACATCGCCACGTTTGTCGCCTCCCTCTACATGCGGGGGATTCGTTGGAGTTATGCGCCCACAACCTTTCTGGGCATGACGGATTCCTGCCTCGGTGGGAAAAGCTCCATCAATGTGGGGCCCTACAAGAACCTGGTCGGCAATTTTCACCCCCCCCAACGAATCGATATCCTGCCGGTCTTCGCCCGCACGTTGCCTGCTGTCGAGATTGCGGGGGGGGCCTCGGAGGCTGCCAAGATCGCCTTTTGCCGCGGCCATGCCGCCTTCGTCACCTATGAAGAATTGGCCAAGCCAGTTCTGCAGGGCACTTGGGATGAAACCCAATTGGCCGAACTGCTGCACAGCACCCTGGCGGTAAAGAAATGGTTCATTGAAATCGATGAGTTTGATCAAGCCGAACGGCGGCTTCTCAACTTCGGGCACACCTGGGGCCATGCGCTTGAATCAGCAACCAGCTTCGCCATTCCCCATGGGTTGGCCGTAGCCATCGGCATGATGGCCTCGATCTGCTTCACCACCCATCAGCCTTCGTCGGCGCAATTATGGTCCCACTGCCTGCAACTGTTGCGACCTGTCATGGAGCCGAGCCAACTGAGAGCTTTTGATCCAGATAAGTTTCTGGCGGCATTTAAAGGGGACAAGAAACATTCCCATGGCCATTATCATCTGATCGTCCCAATCGAATCGGAACCAGCCGAGATTGGGGTCAGGGAAATCAAGCTTCCCGCCGACTCTTCCAGCCTGGGTTCAGTACTCTTGGCCATGCAGGAAGCACTTGCAATACTTGAGAAGCAGCTTATTTCATCCCAACCCGTCGGCGAGGCCTCCTGATGAAGTATTCCGACGTCCTGCTCGGCTGGCTGAAGACCAGCGGCTACAGCCACTGCTATTTCGTAGCCGGCGGCAACATCATGCACCTTTTGAATTCAGCCAGGCAGGCGTTGGTCTGCGTGCCTGTTGTGCATGAAGTGGCCGCCGTCATTGCGGCTGAATACCACAATGCCATCTTCAACGCGGGTGCCGCAGCTCCAGGTGTAGGCAAGGCGCTGGCCATGGTAACGGCGGGACCTGGCCTCACCAATACCCTCACGGGAGTGGCGGGTGCCTGGCTGGAGAGCCGGGAGTTGCTGCTGCTTGGAGGCCAGGTCAAGGTGGAGGATCTCGCACCACCCGGGCTGCGCCAACTGGGGATCCAGGAGGTGGATGGGGTGGCGATGGCTGCCCCCGTATGCAAACGCAGTCTCTGCCTGAAAACCCCACTTCCTGCTGAACTTCTGATGCCAGAGATTGCGGAGAGCTGGCGGGGACGCCCTGGCCCCGTATTCCTGGAGTTGCCACTTGACATCCAAGCCGTCCAGGTTCCGGAAGAGTGGGCATCCCTCGATTCACATATCCTCCCCTCAGCAACCCCGGAAACGCCACAACCCACCCAACAGACGATCGCGGATCTGGCGGCCCGCATCCAAGCGGCGGAGAGACCAGTTCTGCTGCTGGGGGGAGGGCTCTCCCATCGCCAAGCCTGCAAGTTGCGCCCCCAGTTGGCGGCTCTGTCACTGCCGATCATGACTACCTGGAATGGGGCCGACCGCTATCCATCAACTTACCCCAACTACGCTGGCAGACCCAATACCTGGGGGCAAAGATCTAGCAATCTGATCCTTCAGCAGGCGGATCTCGTTCTCGCTCTTGGCAGTCGACTTGGGCTCCAGCAGACAGGATTCAATTGGCGTCAGTTCGTTCCGCTTGGTGACGTGATCCAGGTTGATATCGACCCAACTGAACTCGCCAAGCCCAATCCCCTCATCGCGGCTGGCATTCAAGCCGATGCGGATGACGTGCTTGAAAACCTACTGCATCACCCCCTCGGAGATCACAGCGAATGGCTGGAGTTCAGCCAGAAGGTCCGGAATTTGCTTCCCCTGTCCGAGGCTTGTAATCAAACACCTTCCGGTTATCTCAACCCCTACGACATGGTCACCGATCTTGGCCGTCTCTGTGGATCGGACGATCACATTGTTCCCTGCAGCAGCGGTGGTGCCTTCACGGTGATGATGCAGGCCTTCGAGATTCGTGAAAACCAGACCATGACCACTGACAAAGGCCTGGCGAGCATGGGTTACGGCCTGTCGGGGGCGATCGGTGTGGCCATTGCCGATCCTTCAAACCGCACGGTACTGGTGGAGGGGGATGGGGGCTTCACTCAGAATCTTCAGGAGCTGGCGACCGTGGCAGTCAACAACCTGAATCTCAAAGTCTTCCTGTTCTGCAACGAAGGCTACGCCTCGATTCGGATGACCCAGAAGAATTACTTTCAAGGAGCCTACGTCGGATGCGATGTTCGCTCCGGCTTGGGGTTTCCGGATTGGATTGCGCTCGCTGCCGCCTACCAAATACCGGCCCTTAACCTTGTAGACAACTGGCCAACCGACCCTGGCTTCCTTGATCTCTGGCAGAACAAAGGACCCGCCATTTTTCTGGTACCACTCTATCCGGAACAAACCTACTTTCCAAAGATTGCAAGCCGCGTCAGTGAGACCGGAGGGATGGAGTCCAATCCACTCCATTGGATGTCTCCCGAGCTGGAAGAGCCGATCTTGACCGAGGTCATGCGGTACTTTGCCAACTCAAGAGGCTAAGTCCATGGTAAAGTTGAAGCCATAAACTTTTCTCAACGAGGCGACGCCAATGAACACATATGAGAAAAAAATGCTGGAAATACTCCGTCGTGGCAAGGATGAGTTTGGCGTCCTCGCCACCAAGGCGGAGTTTGAAGCCGAAGGTACCCGCACCGACGAACTGTTGCGCCTCCTCGAAATTGCCAACAAGGCCGATATCGGCCTGGCCCTCAAAGTGGGAGGCTGCGAGGCAATCCGTGACATGCTCGAAGCGAAGCAATTTGGCGTGAGGTACATCATCGCCCCAATGGTTGAAACGCCTTACGCGCTCACCAAGTACATTGCCGCCAAGGATAAAGTCTTCTCGCCAGAAGAACAGGAAGACGTTTCGTTTCTTTTTAATCTGGAGACGATTAATGCGTACAACAACCTCCAGGAAATGGTAAAGATAGCCGCAGGCAAACCGGGATGTGATGGGGTTGTTTTTGGTCGGGTTGATTTCAGTGGGTCCATCGGCACCGGACGGCAGGGCATTGAATCCGATGAGGTCTCTACCGCGGTTGAAACGGCTGCCAAAGCTTGCGCGGAACATGGCTTGCAGTTTGTTGTCGGTGGGGCTGTTTCCATCGATGCGCTCCACAATCTGCAAAGGTTCAAAGCCGTATATCTCGACCGATTTGAAACACGAAAAGTCGTCTTCAGCAGCAGTGCTTTAGATTCACCCAACCTCTCCCAGGCACTTCGCCAAGCCGTTCATTTCGAACTACTCTGGCTTCTGAATAAACGTGAATATTATGGAATCATGTACCGCGAAGATCAGACCCGCATTGAGATGTTGGAAAGCCGCTGGAAGGTCCTCGAACAGGACTGACTTCAGGCATTGAAAATCAGCACGCCGCATTCTCGATTGGTTCCTATTCCGGAGCTTTTAGCTTGACACGCATACATCGAACTATTTTAGTCACGGGTGGTACGGGGTTCTTCGGCCGGGCTCTGCTCCGCTATTGGCTTGATAATCACGAATCCTCCGATCAGATATTCATCCTCACCCGTGACCCCGCTAAATTCTTAGCGTCCTATCCAGCATTGGCACCCATACCCCAAATTAGGCTGATTCAGGGTGACATCCAAAACCGATCCTCCCTTCCATGGAAGCAGGGCTTTACCCATGTCCTGCATGCGGCGACCGACTCCACCCTCGGTCCTCGCCTGACTCCTTTGCAGCGTTTCAATCAGATCGTAGAAGGAACCACCAACATACTTGACCTTGCGGTTGCGACGGGGGCCAGTCGCTTCCTTTTGACCAGCTCGGGAGGCATCTATGGAGCACAGCCTCCAGATCTGCCCGCCATCCCCGAAACATGGCTGGGCGCCCCTTTACTAGCGGATCCAAATACAGCCTATAGCCAGGCAAAACGAGCAGCGGAACATCTCTGCACTCTCTATCAGGATGCCAAAGGATTAGAGACTGTCGTGGCACGCTGCTTTGCTTTTGTAGGGCCAGACCTACCCTTAGATGTTCATTTTGCTATCGGCAATTTTATCAACGATGCGCTATACAACGATGTCATTTCTGTTCAGGGTGACGGGTCTCCCCTACGGACTTATCTTGACCAGAGCGACCTTGCCCACTGGCTATGGACGCTCCTGGTGGAGGGCAAAGCTGGCGAAGCTTATAATGTAGGCTCGGATGAAGTCGTCAGCATTGCTGATCTTGCCTATCTGGTGCGAGATCTTGTTGCCCCAGGCAAGCGGGTCGTCATCCACGGGCAACCCAATCCTGCAGCCGCACGCAATCGCTACGTACCCGCCATCAGCAAAGCAGCAGGCTTACATGCTCTCAAGGTAACAATTTCCCTGGCAGATGCCATTTTACGTACAGCCGAATCCCATCGAACGCCTTCCTCTTCAGAATCTTGCCGTGATCACCCAAATGCCTTCCCCGAATAAGCATATTATCCAGAATGCCTTTGGCGATTTCTGCCCACCGCAGCACCCTACCTCTCTCTCGCCAAGAGCCACGGGTGGCCATGTCGAGAATCCATCTCCTCAATGGATTCATCGCACTATGCGTTGCATATGGGTCTAATATCGGCGATCCCTATCCCTTGGCATTCAATAGCGCAAAAGCTCAGACCATGAATGCGCCAATACCCGCCTCGATCTAGATGTTAATGGGCAGCTCACTACACCAGAAAAAACCAACCCGAGGGAAGCCAAAATGTCATAGAGCTTACTGCCAAAATGAAGGCCTTCTGGATAAGAGTATCCCCAAAGTTGCCAACACACTTGGAGAACAGAATATGCACCCAGGCGAGAAGCCGGATCCGCCATTTCGCGTTCTGGCACAAAAGCCGAGGTAGGTGGGGGAAAGCTGGCAATAGGATAGCGAATAAAAAATTGATGGGTTTGACTGTGAGGGAAAGGTCGTTGTGCTGCTGCTGTGGAACCGTACTGCCAAGCTCAGCCGAAGTACCCGGCAGCTTGACTGGCCACGCAAGCTTTGACGACATCAAGCGCGGCTGGATAGGCATTGATGGCTCGCAGTTTTTTGCCTATTATAAATGCCCCGCATGTGGCACCCTTAATACCAGAGAGTATCCTTCTGAGTCCGCCATTTCCGAACTCTATGCCTCCATGCCGCCAAATATGGCGGAAGTTGTCGCCGAGAGTGATCAACTCCTGAATCAACGGTCCTACGCAAAGACTGCCTCCAAACTCTTTGCTGATGCGCCACCAGATTCCCTCAACATCCTGGAGC
>JBIIND010000094.1:0-6334 GCA_044337665.1 Cyanobium sp. | reverse complement strand
CCATTGAGGGGGGCCGGGATGTCGGGGAAATCAAAGCGGCTGTAGGTACCTGGGGTCTCCTTCTGGTTGAAGATCATTGCGTGGGATTTCCACTGCAGGCGATCCTCGATCCCAAGCTCGGCGAACAGCTGGCGCATGTTGCGGTACGCGCCGAAGAAAATGTGCAGGCCCGTTTCGTACCAGTCACCATCCGCGTCCTGCCAGGCGGCCACCTTGCCGCCGAGCACATCGCGGGCTTCGAGCACCAGCGGCGTGTGGCCGGCATCCGTCAGGTATTTGGCGCAGGCGAGGCCGGCCAGGCCAGCACCCACAATGGCGACGCGCATCCAGGGCCCCACAAGTCAGGACGCCAACCATATCGGGCCTCCGGGGCCTCCCGACCGGCTGGAGCGCCGGCGATGGGCCCGGATCTCCCTAGAGTCGCGTCCCCTCCATGCCGCGGGCCCGCGCCAACCATGGTCGATACGCTGCTGAAGTCCACCACCCGTCACATCCGCCTGTTCACCGCCCGCGTCGAGGACGGCGATCTGGTGGCAGACGCGGGCCAGCTCACCCTGGACATCGATCCCGACAACGAGTTCCTCTGGGAGGAGCCAGCCCTCGAGAAGGTGCGCCGCAGCTTCCGCGACCAGGTGGCCGCCCATGCGGGCGCCGACCTGAACGACTACACCCTGCGCCGGATCGGTTCGGAGCTGGAGGGGGTGATCCGCGCGCTGCTGCAGGCCGGCGAGATCCGCTACAACCCGGACTGCCGGGTGCTCAACTACTCCATGGGCCTTCCCCGCACCCCCGACAACCTGTGAGCCGATCCCGCCCCGACCGCTGGGACACCCCCGCGGGCCGCTCCGCCCCCCGAGAAGCCCCCCGGGACTCCCGCCGCCGCCCCGATCCCCGGGAGCCCCGCGGTCGGACCGAAGACTGGCCGGAGGCCCGCGGCGGCCGCAACGCCCGTTTCGGGGGTGGGGGCCCGGCTGGTCCCGGCGGCGGTGGGGGTCAGGGTCCGGGAGGCCTGAGCCTGAACACCGCCACCCTGGCCGTGTTGGCCGGTGTGCTCGTGGTGGGCATCGGCATCGGCAGCGCCGTCACCAGCACCACCCGGGGCGACCAGGGCAACATCGCCAGCAGCCAGCAGCTGGACATGGCGGTGGCCGACCCCGAATTCTGCCGCCAGTGGGGCGCCAGCGCCTTTGTGACCGACATCGAGATCTATACGACCATGAACCCCAGCGCCAGCTTCGTCACGCAGCCCGCCCTGCGCCCGGGCTGCGTGATCCGCCGCGAGAACTGGAGCGTGCTGCAGAAGGAGGGGGCGATCACCGCCGAGCAGATGCGCGAGTGCAAGCAGCGCATGAACACCTTCGCCTACATCGGCTCGGTGCGCGACAAGCCGATCGTGCGCTGCGTCTACCAGACCGACGTCCGCGAGAACCAGTTCGTCACCCGGGGCACCGCCGACGACACGGCGGGCGTCAACCCCGAAGCCGGCCAGTTCTGAGCCTCAGCCAGCCGCCGCCACCTGGGGCTGGCCCTGGCGCAGGGGGCTGTCCGGGCTGGCGAAGACCGGCAGCACCTCCCGACGAAACGCCTCCGCCGCCCGGGAGCAGTAGCGGGCGGGGTGGGTGATCAGCTTGAGCTGGCGTCGCACCAGCAGGTCAGCCACCTGGGGGCGGTGCAGGGTGCCCGCCGCGAGTTCCCGATCGATCGACACCACCGGCAGGAAGGCGGCCCCAAGGCCGGCTTGCACGGCGTTCTTGATCGCCTCAAAGGAGTTGAGCTCCATCTCCACCTTGAGCCGCTGCACCTCCAGCTTGGATCGGCTCAGCAGCTGGTCCACCATCTTGCGGGTGGTGGACTGGGCGTCGAGGCAGACGAAGCCGAGGCGGTAGAGGTCCTCCTTGGTGAGCTCCGGCAGCCGGGCCAGGGGATGCTTGGGCGGCAGCACCAGGGCCAGCTCATCGCTGGCATAGGGCACCACCTGGAGCAATTCGTTCAGATCCCCGGGCAGTTCACCGCCGATGATCGCCAGATCCACCTGACCGTTGGCCACGCTCCAGCCGGTGCGCCGGGTGCTGTGCACCTGAAGCTGAACGGCGACATCGGGGTATTTCTGCCGGAACAGGCCGATCATGCGCGGCATCAGGTACGTACCCGTGGTCTGGCTGGCGCCCACCACAAGCGAGCCGCCCTTGAGGTTGTGCAGGTCGTCGAGGGCACGGCAGGCCTCCTGGCACTGGCTGAGGATGCGGTCGCAGTAGCTCAGCAGCAGGTGGCCGGCCTCGGTGAGCTGGGCCTTGCGGCCCCCGCGATCGAACAGGGAAACATCAAGCTGCTTCTCCAGGTTCTGGATCTGCAGGCTCACCGCGGGCTGGGTGACATAAAGGCTGTCGGCGGCCTTCTTGAAGCTCCCCTCGCTGGCGATGGCCCGCAGGATGCGCAGCTGATCGAGGGTGAAAGGCAGATCCGCCATGGAGTTCCGGGGTGCGAAGGCGGGAGCCGGAGCTGGGGCCGCCGGCCGGACTGTCACGTAGGTCGGAACTCTAGGGGGCTGAACCGTTGGGCAGACTGCCCCTGTCACATCCCGCCCCCGCGGCCCCTTGTCGATCCCCAGCACCTCCCCCCACCACAGCAGCCTCGTGATGCTGGGCCTGCTGATCGGCTTCGCGGTGCTCCACAGCGGTGGGGCGTCGCTGCGGGTTTGGGGGGAGGCGCGGATCGGCGCCCGGGCCTGGCGCCTGCTGTTCGCCTCACTCAGCATCCCGGCGGCGGTGGTGGTGATCGGCTATTTCCTGGCACACCGCTACGACGGCCTGCGGCTCTGGAACCTCCAGGACCAGCCGTGGATCGTGCCCCTGGTGTGGGGCGGCACGGCGGTGAGCTTCCTGTTCCTCTACCCGGCCACCTACAACCTGCTGGAAATCCCGGCGGTGCAGCGGCCGCAGGTGCGGCTGTACGCCAGCGGCATCATCCGGATCAGCCGCCATCCCCAGGCGATCGGGCAGATCCTCTGGTGCGCCACCCACCTGCTGTGGATCGGCAGCAGCTTCATGGTGGTCGCCTGCGTGGGCCTGATCGGCCATCACCTTTTTGCGATCTGGAACGGCGACCGCCGCCTGCGCAACCGCTTCGGGGCCGCGTTCGAGGAGCTCAGGGCGGCCACCGCCGTGATCCCCTTCCAGGCGGTGCTTGACGGGCGCCAGACGCTGGTGTGGAGCGAATTTCTGCGGCCCGCCCAGCTGGGGATCGCCATCGCCATCGGCCTGATCTGGTGGGCGCATCGCTTCATCGGTCTGGGGGCCACCGCCTTCTCCCGCAGCGCCCTCGCCCACTGGCTGAGCTGAAAGGCGCGGCCAGCCTGCCTACACTCGTGGCGCCTTGAGCCCGCAGGATGCCCTCCGCCGCTGAACTTGCCTGGCTGATCCCGGTGCTGCCGCTGGCGGGGGCCTGCCTCTCAGGCCTGGGCCTGATCTCCTTCAACCGTACGGTCAATCGCCTGCGCAAGCCGGTGGCGCTGCTGCTGATCAGCTGCGTCGGGGCGGCGGCGGTCCTGAGCTTTGCGGTGCTGGCGGAGCAGCTGGCCGGGGCGGGGCCGCGGGAGGTGCTCTTCGACTGGGCGAGCGCCGGCAGCTTCAACCTGCAGATGGGCTTCCGGGTGGATGCCCTGGGCGCCGTGATGCTCTCCCTGGTGACCACCATCGCCCTGCTGGTGATGGTGTACTCCGATGGCTACATGGCCCACGACAAGGGCTACGTGCGCTTCTTCACCTACCTGGCCCTGTTCAGCAGCTCGATGCTCGGTCTGGTGATCAGCCCCAACCTGCTGGAGATCTACGTGTTCTGGGAGCTGGTGGGCATGTGCTCCTACCTGCTCGTGGGCTTCTGGTACGACCGCGACGGGGCCGCCAACGCGGCCCAGAAGGCGTTTGTGGTCAACCGCGTCGGCGACTTCGGGCTGCTGCTCGGCATCCTCGGCCTGTTCTGGGCCACCGGCAGCTTCGGCTTCGAGGAGATCGGAGCCCGGCTCCAGGAGGCGGTGGCCGGCGGCGGCCTGCCCAGTGGCGTGGCCGTTCTCCTCTGCCTCCTGGTGTTCATGGGCCCGATGGCGAAGTCGGCCCAGTTCCCGCTGCATGTGTGGTTGCCGGATGCGATGGAGGGCCCCACGCCGATCTCGGCCCTGATCCACGCCGCCACCATGGTGGCCGCCGGGGTGTTTCTGGTGGCCCGGCTGCAGCCGGTCTACGAGCCCTTCCCGGTGGTGCAGCTGGTGATCGCCGTGATCGGCACCATCACCCTGTTTCTGGGCGCCTCCATCGCCCTCACCCAGCAGGATCTCAAGAAGGGTCTGGCCTACAGCACGGTGTCGCAGCTGGGGTACATGATGCTGGCCATGGGCTGCGGCGCCCCGGTGGCGGGCATGTTCCACCTGGTCACCCACGCCTTCTTCAAGGCGATGCTCTTCCTGGGCTCGGGCTCGGTGATCCATGCCATGGAGGAGGTGGTGGGCCACGAACCGGCCCTGGCGCAGGACATGCGCCTGATGGGCGGCCTGCGGCGCTGGATGCCGGTCACCTCCAGCTCCTTCCTGATCGGCTGCGTGGCCATCGCCGGCATTCCACCCCTGGCGGGCTTCTGGAGCAAGGACGAGATCCTCGGCCAGGCCTTCGGCACCTTCCCCTTCCTCTGGGGCATGGGCTTCCTCACCGCCGGCATGACCGCCTTCTACATGTTCCGGCTTTACTTCCTCACCTTCGAAGGGGAGTTCCGCGGCGGCGATCTGGCGATGCGGGCCGAGCTGCTGGCCGCGGCGGGCCGGGAAGGGGGCGAGGAGGGCGATCACGACGACCACGCCCATGCCTCCCACCCCCACGAATCGGGCTGGCAGATGGCCTCCCCCCTGGTGGTGCTGGCGGTTCCTTCGGTGCTGATCGGCCTGCTGGGCACCCCCTGGAACAGCCGCTTCGCCACCCTGCTCGATCCCCACGAGGCCGCCGAGATGGCGGAGCATTTCTCCTGGGGCGAGTTCCTGCCCCTGGCCGGCGCCTCGGTGGGGATCTCGGTGGCGGGCATCAGCCTGGCGGTGCTGGCCTATGCCCTGCGCCGCCTCGACCTGGGCACGGCGGTGGCCGGCCGCTTCCCGGCGATCAACGCCTTCCTGGCCAACAAGTGGTACCTCGACGCCATCAACGAGCGGATCTTCGTGCGGGGCAGCCGCCGCCTGGCCCGCCAGGTGCTCGATGTGGACTCGAAGGTGGTGGATGGGGTGGTGAACCTCACGGGCCTGCTCACCCTCGGCAGCGGCGAGGGGCTCAAGTACTTCGAGACCGGCCGGGCCCAGTTCTATGCCCTGATTGTGTTCGGGGGCGTGATCGCGCTGGTGGTGCTGTTCGGGGTGTTGGGGACACCGGGCTGAAAACGGTTGTGTGCCAACCGCCATCGGGGCCTGGATCGCGGGGCTGTGATTTCTACACTCACCCCAACCGGACCCGGCCTGCACCGTGCCTTTCCCCTGGCTGAGCGCCGCGATCCTCCTGCCGATCGCCGCCTCCCTGCTCATCCCCTTCGTGCCCGATCAGGGGGATGGCCGCACCGTGCGCTGGTACGCCCTCGGCGTCTCCCTCACCACCTTCCTGATCACGGTGGGGGCCTACCTCAATGGCTATGACCCCGCGGTCTCCGGCCTGCAGCTGGCCGAACGGGTGCAGTGGCTGCCGGATCTGGGCCTGGCCTGGTCCCTGGGGGCCGATGGCCTGTCGATGCCCCTGATCCTCCTT
The DNA here is from genome assembly GCA_044337665.1 of Cyanobium sp. Classification (GTDB taxonomy): domain Bacteria; phylum Cyanobacteriota; class Cyanobacteriia; order PCC-6307; family Cyanobiaceae; genus Cyanobium. The sequence continues at coordinate 566 of JBIIND010000094.1, read as the reverse complement.
ACCAGCTTCATCACCTCCCTGGCCTGCCTGGCGGCCTGGCCGGTGACGTTCAAACCCCGCCTGTTCTATTTCCTGCTGCTGGCCATGGATGGCGGTCAGATCGCCGTCTTCGCCGTGCAGGACATGCTCCTTTTCTTCCTGGCCTGGGAGCTGGAGCTGATCCCCGTCTACCTGCTGCTGGCGATCTGGGGGGGGAAGAAACGCCAGTACGCCGCCACCAAATTCATCCTCTACACCGCCGGCAGTTCCCTTTTCATCCTGCTGGCGGCCCTGGCGATGGGCTTCTTCGGGGGCGCCCCCCCCAGCTTCGAATACACGGTGCTGGCGGAACGGGGCTTCCCGGTGGGCTTCCAGGTGCTCTGCTACGCGGCCCTGCTGATCGCGTTCGGCGTGAAGCTGCCGATCGTGCCCCTGCACACCTGGCTGCCGGATGCCCACGGCGAGGCCACGGCGCCGGTGCACATGCTGCTGGCGGGCATCCTGCTCAAGATGGGCGGCTATGCCCTGCTGCGCTTCAACGTGCAGCTGCTGCCCGATGCCCATGCCCGCTTCGCGCCGCTGCTGGT
>JBIIND010000093.1:0-6486 GCA_044337665.1 Cyanobium sp. | reverse complement strand
CAGCTTGCCGGTGCTTGTCGTCACCGCATCGTAGGCGTATTCCCGTTCGGCGTCGGTGTGGTGGATCAGCAGCCCCAGGCTGGGATACCGGTTGGCGAGGGTGGTGTACTGCAACATCGCCTGGTCGCCGTCGCTGTTGCCGCAGCAGAGGATCGGCCGGCGGCCGATGAACTGGTGGATGCCGGCCGGCTTGCCCTCCCGGTCATTCACGAACAGATACTCCAGGGTTTTCGTGAGCACCGGCACGCCATCGCGCACCGCGAAGGTGGTGCGGGCCGTGGAGCCCACCACCTGCTCCGGCGGGATCCCATACACCCGCTCCACCCACACGCGCATGAAATCCGCGCCGCCGCCGGACACAATCACATTGCGGAAGCCGTGGGCCTCCAGGAAGCGCAGCAGCTCCTGCATCGGCTGGTAGGTGAGCGCCGCGTAGGGCCGGCCGAAACGCGGATGGCGGGCGCTCGCCAGCCAGGCCTCCACGCAGCCCTGGAATTCCGCCACCGTCATGCCGGCGTGGGTGAGGGCCACCAGGCGCAGCAGCCCCTCGAAGTGGGGCCCCGCCAGCAGGGTGGCCAGGTCGCCGGCCAGGGCCGCCTGCACCATGGGATCGGCGGCCAGCGCCGGTTCGCTCGGCAGACGGCGACGCAGCTCATCGAAGGCGAAGGCGGCCTGGAAGGGCAGGGGGTTTTCCGGCCAGAGGGTGCCGTCGTTGTCGTGCACCGCGAGGCGATCGGCCGGCGGCACGAAGTCGGCGGAGCCCTCCCGCGTCACCCGGGCCACGAAGGCCAGCAGGGCCTCCTTGGCGGCGCCGCCGTTCCAGGAGGGCAGGGGATCGGGAAGGGTGGCGCTCATGGGGGGCCTCAGGCGGGTTCAGACACCGGCTCCACCGCCGGCAGGGTGTAGGTGCCATCCAACACCGAGGCGCCGGGCCGGTAGACGCGCATCAGGAAATTCCAGCCTTCGCTGGTGTCCAGCCGGTTCGGCGCCTCGCCGCAGGCCTCGCGTGAGCCGAAGCACACGGTGAAGGTGCCGTCGCCGTTGAGCTTCACGGTGGAGGAGTTGACGATGTTGTTCTCGCTCTTCATGAAGCCGTCGTCGCCGTAGACGGTGATCGACCAGAAGGCCCCGTTCTCCGGCACCTCATAGGTGGCCCGGTGGCACACCCGCCAGTCGTGGCCGCCGTTGTAGTTGAGGTAGGTGGCGTGCTGCTCCGGGAACAGGCCCCAGGCGGCGGCGGCGGCCAGGTGGCGCGTGGCCTCATCCACCGTGCCGCGCGGGCCCATCTGACCCTTGTAGCTCGTGAACTTCGCGGCCTCCTCCTCATAGCGGGCGGTGAACTCCTGCAGGGAGGTCCGATCCCAGGCCAAGGGCGGCAGGGGGTCGGCGCTGCCGGCCTGCAACTGGAACTGATCCTGCAGCTGATTCACCAGGGCGATCTCCTCCGGGTCGGCGGGGTTGAACACCTGCAGGCGCAGGCCGATGCCCAGGTATTTGGTGTCACGGGGCAGCGCGTGGGTGCCGGAGGCATAGATCACCCCCGGGCAATAGTGATCGTTATCCACCAGATACACCGAGGCATAACGCCCTGGTGGCAGGGGCGGCACCGTGATCGTGGCCCCTTCGCTGGTGTCCACCACCGCCATCGAGTAAAGGGTGTCGCGGTTCATGCGCACCACGTTCTGCAGGTCGAGCGGCGTGGGCCGGCGGAAGTGGAAGAAGCGATTCACGCCCCCGGCCATCTTCACGACTTCGCCGAACTGCCGATCGCTTTCGGCACGGATGTAGGTTTCCGCTGTAACGGGGTTGTCTTCGTTTTTTGCTGCCTGGGTTTGCGTTTCTGGCATCTTTTTGGGGAGCCTGTTGGCCATTTCCTGGCACCGTAGCAGTCACAAAAAAAGCCGCCCGGTTGGGGGCGGCTGCGGTCAGCCCAAGGGGCTGGATGGGGAAGTGATCAGGTCACCAGCGGCCGCCACCGCCACCGCTCGAAGCGGTCGGACGGGGTTCGGCCTTGTTGACCCGGATCATGCGGCCCATCCACTCGACGTCCTGGAGGTCGGCGATCGCTTTGGTTTCGTCGTTGGCTTCCGCCATTTCGACGAAGGCGAAGCCACGCTTGCGGCCGGTTTCCCGGTCGAGGGGGAGGCTGCACTTCCGTACCGGGCCGTACTCGGCGAAGAGCTGCTGGAGGTCCTCCACTTCGGCATCGAAGGAGAGGTTGCCCACGTAGATGGTCATGAATGGAACAGAGAGGTATGAACCCGATTCGTTGAATGCCCTGAAGGAAGTTGCTGGCCGGGTGGCAAGAGCTTGGTGGCAGATGCCCTGGGAAGAAACCCGCTGAGAGTGGTCGCTGAATCAGATTCATACTACACCATGGCCAGGCCACCCCGGAGATTGGACCTTGTAGGCGGGGCTGGGGGGCAAGGATGGTCCCGGCGGTGGAGGGGCTGGCGGCTGTCCGCAGGCCGGCGTCTGGGCAGGCTGGCGGCTTTTCGCAGGCCGGCGGCCGGGCCGTCGGCGGTCCTTCATGCTCCAGGCCGGCGATCTTCTGGATCACGACATATTTACAATAATTGTATTGTTTTGCCCGATTCCCTTGGCGCTCACCGCGGCCTGCCGGCAGGATGACGGCAGGAGAGAAGCCGCATCCCGTTGAAGGGAGATACTTGACCCCCATTCCCATCGCCATTCCGATCCCGATCGCTTCCCGCGTCTTGGACTCTGCGCCTGTCACCTGTGGCAGTCCGATCCAGATCGTCGGCGCCGCGCTTCAGTATTTCAAACTGCATTTCCGCGACCCGATCAACATCGCCGAGATGGCCCAGGCGCTGGCGGTCAGTGAGGAGTGCCTGGATTTCAGCTTCGCCCGCATCCGCGGCATGACCCCGAGCCAGGCGCTACAAGACCTCCGCCTCAACAAACTCTTCACAGCCCTCACCGATCAGCCGCGCCAGGCCCTGGAGCGCGCCATCCGGGCCTGTGGCCTCGAGGAGACCGCCTCGGTGCTGCCCCTGTTTGAACAGACGTTCGGGATCGCCATGCCCCAGTTCCTGCGCACCTGTCGCCGGGCGGCCGATGATCGGCACTTCCGCCGGGAGCACCCGGAAGCGGCGCTGGTGCTGCCCAACTGAACCCCACGGGCCAGGCCCGCGAGGCCTGAGCGCCGCCGCCGCAGGGCAGGCGCGCCAGGCGGCGGCTGGCGGCGGTGATCGAGCGGGTGGGCGGCAGCTGCACCTCGGCCCGGCGGCCGCGGAAGGTGATCAGGGCCTCCTGGTCGCGGCTGCGGTAGGCCTCCGTGAGCAGCTGCAGCGCCGCCCCCTTGGCGGCCTGCATGCGGTGCAGGGGCATCGTGCCGGAGGCATCCACCACAAAGATCACCAGGGCCCCGGCCTTGCGCAAGAGCTGCTTGACCCGCAGGTCGTCCTCCCGCAGCAGCAGCTTCCGCCCCCTCCGTCTTCCCGCTCCCGCCCCCCGCGGCGACGGCTGCGTTGGTGTGGCGCGGCGGCCCGCAGGGTGGCGTCGATGGCGATGTGGTGCACGGGCCCGTGGGGCAGCAGATGCGGATCCAGCGCCGCCGCCGATGGTGAAGCGCCCGAAACAGGTGATCTCCATGAGTTCGAGCGCCGATTCGAACACCAGCCGGATCGGGATGGCGGCGGCGTGCCGGCGTAGCCATTCCACCTGGTCGAAATCAAAGATCAGGCTGGCGAAGAGGGCCTCGGCATCCGCCAGCGCGGCTGCGAGCTTTTCGGGGTTTAAAGCCAGATCCCGCTCGCTGAAGACGCTCACCTCCAGGTCGGGGCAGGCGGCCATCGCCTGGGCGGCGGCCTGTCGATAAAGGCCGGCGTTGAAGCTCTCGAAACCGGCGAGGAGCACGATGCGTTTCATCCGGTCGCCATCGGGCCTCCTTTCCAAGGCTGATGCCGCCGGCCTGGCAGGGGCTGAGCGGATCGGGAGATCTGTTGGCAAGCCCCGGGAGGCTGGAGCGGCTTCTCCCCGGCTCTGCTGGGCGTGAGCGGAGAACGCGCGGAGGGGGGAGGGCGGAGAGCTTCGATTGAGCGCTCAGGATGGGGAGCGGGCTTCCCATCCCTCCTTCACCCACTGCCGCGCGCGCCCCAGGGCCAGGGAACCGGCGGGCACATCCTTGGTGAGGGTGGAGCCGGCCCCCACGGTCACGTTGTTTCCGAGGCTGATCGGCGCCACGAGCACGGAATTGGCCCCGGTTTTGCTGCCGGCGCCGATCACGGTGCGGTGTTTGCGCACCCCATCGAAGTTGGCGGTGATGGTGCCGGCGCCGATGTTCACATTGGCGCCGAGGTCGGCGTCGCCGAGGTAGCTGAGGTGGTTGGCCTTGACGCCAGCGGCCAGGGTGCTGTTCTTCACCTCCACGAAGTTGCCGATGCGGCAGTCTTCGCCGAGGACGGCCTGGGCGCGCAGCTGGGTGAAGGGGCCGATCACGCAGCCGCGGGCCACCTGGGAATCGCGGATCACCGAATGGAGCACCTCCACGTCGTCGGCGATCTGGCTGTTTTCGATCAGGCAGCCGGGGCCGATGCGGCAGCGGTCGCCGATCACGGTGGCGCCGCGGAAATGGCACTGGGGATCCACGATCACATCGCGGCCGAAGCGGCTGCCATCGCTGAGGGTGCAGCTGGCCGGATCGGTGAAGGTGACCCCTTCGCGCATCCAGTGCTCGCGCAGCCGCTGCTGCAGGCGCTCTTCGCAGGCGGCGAGCTGGAGGCGGTCGTTGATGCCGTGGATTTCGTCGCTGTCGGCCACCTCCAGGTGGGTGGCGTGGCCGAGCAGGGCGACGGTGTCGGTGAGGTAGAGCTCGCCCTGGTCGTTGTCGGTGGTGAGCTGGGGCAGCACGGCGGCGAGGCGTGCCCAGTCGAAGCAATAGATGCCGGCGTTGGTGAGGTTGTTTTTGCGCTGCTCGGGGCTGCAATCGCGGTGTTCGACGATGGCGCTGACGCGGCCCTCGCGATCAGCGAACACGCGGCCGTAGCCGGTGGGATCGGGGAGGCGGGCGGTGAGCAGGGTGACGGCAGCGCCGCTTTCGCGGTGTTGCGCGAGGAGCTCCGCCAGGGTTTCGGGGCGGAGCAGGGGCACATCGCCGTTGAGCACCAGCAGCTCGCCGGTGAAGCCCCTCAGGGGCTCCAGGAGTTGCTGCACGGCGTGGCCGGTGCCGTTCTGGGGTTGCTGGAGCACGAATTCGGCGCCCGGGTGGTGGGCGAGGGAGTTCTGCACCCGTTCGGCCTGGTGGCCGACGATCAGGAGCCGCCGTTCGGGGGCGAGCCGTTCGCAGCTGGCGAGCACGCGCTCGACCAGGGTGGCGCCGGCGAGGGGCTGGAGCACCTTGGGCAGGTCGCTCTTCATGCGCGTGCCCTTTCCGGCGGCCAACACGGCAACGGCGAGCATCGGCGGGGGGCATCGGCTTGGGCGGGAATCTACCGGGCTTCTCCCGGCGGGCCCATAGGCGGAGCCAGGGGCCCCTCCAGGCCCCAGCGGCGCCGCCAGGCACTGGTGCTCCCGCCACCGCCCTGGCCTTGCCGCCGGGCCCGTTCCGCGAGGATTTCCGCGGCCGTGGCGGAGCCCTGCGGATCGCGGTAGGGGGCCGCTGCCCGGGTGAGGAGGTGCTCCTCCTCCATGGCGGAGAGGGGCCGGAGGGCGCCGCCTGGGGGCAGGGGGGAGGGACTGGCCGCGGTGCCACCGCTCCACCGCTCTCCCCGCGTCCTGCCGCCCCCGGAGGCCACCGCCTGCGGATCATCCCCCAGCCCCCGCGATGTCCCCAGCCCCCGCGGCACCCCTCGGATCGCCGCCACCTCCAGCCCCAGGCCCCGCAGGCTGGCCCGAAAGGCGGCGGCCGACCCATAGCTCACCAACCGACCCCGGGGCGCCAGCAACCGCGCCAGACCCCCCAGGAACTCCAGCGTCCACAGCTGGGGGCAACGCCGGGGCGAGAAGGCATCCAGCCAGACCAGATCACAGGCGCCCAGCAGCTCCGGCGGCAGGTCCGCCAACCGCGCCCGCGCATCGCCCCAGAGCAGGGTGGGGCCGCTCCCCAACCGCTCCAGATCGGCCAGCACCACCGGCGCCCAGGCGCGCCGGAACTCCGGCGCCGCCAGGGCCAGCTGCAGGGGCCGCGGATCCAGCTCCAGGCCCCACCAGCGCAACGCCAGCCCCCGATCCCGGCAGGCCTCCAGGAGCGCGGCGGTGTTGGTGCCGGTGCCCACCGCCACCTCCAACGCCGTGAGGGCCGCCCCCGGCGCGCAGCGCTCCAGCTCCGACGGCAGCACAAACGTGGCCCGCGCCTCCGCCAGGGCCCCCTCGGCGCAATGGAAGCCCTCGGCGAAGCATTCGCTGAAGAGGCTGAAGCTGCCGTCCCGGCCGACGCGGGGCCGCAGGCGGGAATCAGCCGCCAAGGCGGGCGAGATCGTCCCAGAAGGTGGGGTACGACACCGCCGCCGCTTCGTGGCGGGCGAT
>JBIIND010000092.1:0-6499 GCA_044337665.1 Cyanobium sp. | reverse complement strand
CCCGACAGGGCACGCGCAGTAAGCTTGGCTCTAACGTCATGGAGACAGTTCCGCGGTGGTAGACCACGTGCTCTGCAACCTCAATGCCGGTCTCCTCCCGCTGCCCCTCTGCTCCCAGAGCGAAGTCGAGCGCGTCATGCGGCTGGTCGGAACCGCCGAGCCCAAGCCATGAGCGGCCTCGGCTTCGAACGCGCCACCCAAGATCGGGTGCTTCGCATCTTCCAGGAGAAGCTGGGCTACCGCTACCTGGGCGACTGGAAAGACCGCGCTGGCAACAGCAACATCGAGGCGGGCATCCTCAGCACCACCCTGCAGCGCCGCGGCTACAGCGAAGCGGAGATCAGCGGCGCCCTCTATCGGCTCCGCAGCGCCGCCGATGTCAGCCAGGTGGGCCTCTATGAGGCCAATCGCCGCGTCTACTCCCTGCTGCGCTACGGCGTGCAGGTGAAGGCCGCCGCCGATCAGCCTACCAGCACCGTAGCCCTGATCGACTGGCACAACCCTGAGGCCAACGACTTCGCCATCGCCGAGGAGGTCACCCTCAAGGGCAATCAGGAGCGGCGGCCGGATCTGGTGCTCTACGTGAACGGCATCGCCATCGGCGTGGTCGAGCTCAAGCGCAGCCGTGTGAACATCGGCGATGGGATCCGCCAAAATCTCTCCAACCAACAACCGGAATGCAATGCCTGGTTCTTCGCCACCAACCAGCTGGTGTTCGCTGGCAACGACTCGGAAGGGCTTCGCTACGGCGCGATTCAGACGCCCGAGAAATTTTTTCTCAGCTGGAAGGAAGATGAAGCCGACAACAGCAAGCTGAAACTCGACAAGTACCTGCTCAAGATCTGCCGCAAGGACAGGCTGATCGAGCTGCTGCGTGACTTCGTTCTCTTTGATGGTGGCATCAAGAAGCTGCCGAGGGTTCACCAATACTTCGGCATCAAGGCGGCCCAGAAGCATGTACGCGAGCGTCGTGGCGGCATCATCTGGCACACCCAGGGCAGCGGCAAGAGCATCGTGATGGTGCTGCTGGCCCGCTGGATCCTGGCCAACAACCCCAACGCCCGAGTGGTGGTCATCACCGACCGCGATGAGCTCGACAAGCAGATTGAAACTGTCTTTGGCGCCGCCGGTGAAACCATCCAACGCAGCAGCAGCGGCAAGGAACTGATGCAGGCCTTGGGCCAAGCCACACCCAGGTTGCTTTGCTCTTTGGTGCACAAGTTCGGCGTGCGCGGTATCGATGACTTCGAAGCCTATCTCGAACAGCTCCAGGCCCTGCCCAGTCCAGCCGTAGGAGAACTGTTCATTTTCGTCGATGAATGCCACCGAACTCAGAGCGGCAAGCTTCACCGCGTCATGAAGACACTGCTGCCCGATGCTCTCTTCATCGGCTTCACCGGCACGCCGCTGCTCAAAAAAGACAAGGCCACCAGCCTGGAGGTCTTCGGTGGTTACATCCACACCTACAAGTTCAGTGAAGGCGTCGAAGATCAAGTCGTGCTGGATCTGGTCTATGAAGCCCGTGACATCGACCAACGGCTCAGCTCGCAGGAGCGGGTGGATCAGTGGTTTGAAACCAAAACAGCCAATCTCAATCCCTGGCAGCAGCGAGAGTTGAAACGCCAGTGGGGCACCCTCCAGAACGTGCTCAGCTCCAAGGCGCGGATGAACCGGATCGTTGCCGACATCATCTTCGACTTCTCTCTCAATCCACGTCTCGTCAGCCAGCGCGGCAACGCCATTCTGGTGGCCTCCAGCATCTACGAGGCCTGTCGCTATTTCGAGCTGTTCAATAGCACCGAGCTCAAGGGCAAGTGTGCCGTGATCACCTCCTATGACCCCAAGGCTGGAGATGTGAGCAAGGAGGAGGTTGGCGCCAATACTGAAACCGATAAGCAGGTTGTGTTCCACACCTACGAACGCCTACTCGCTGGAGTTGCCCCACAGCCGGGCCTGAGCCGCACCGAGGCGTATGAAGAAAAGGCAAAGGATCTCTTCATCAACCAGCCGGCGCAGATGAAGCTGCTCATCGTGGTTGATAAGTTGCTCACCGGCTTTGATGCCCCGTCCTGCAGCGTCCTCTACATCGACAAGGCGATGCAGGATCACGGCTTGTTCCAGGCGATCTGCCGCACCAATCGCCTGGACGGGGACGACAAGCCCAAATTCTTGAGCCTGCGGAACGGGTGCAGGAGGCAGTTTTTTACGGTCTACCGTTGTCGACTGGGGAATGCAGCAGAGGCCTACCTGGCTGCATCAGGGTTTCGAGGTTAGCCATGAGGATCTCCACCATCCTCGACCACATCGACAGCGGCCACATGGCCCTGCCTGAATTCCAGAGAGGCTATGTCTGGAACCGTGACCAGGTGTGCGGGCTGTTCGATTCCCTCTACAAGCGCCACCCTGTCGGTGGACTGCTGGTCTGGGCGACAGAGTCCCAGTCCGCCACCCACCGAGGTGATGGCCCGCTGGCCGCTGGTGTGGTGAAGCTGCTGCTCGATGGCCAGCAGCGCATGACCTCCCTCTATGGCGTGGTGCGCGGCAAGCCTCCGAAGTTCTTCGATGGCAATGCCCAGGCCTTCACAGGACTTCGCTTCCACCTTGTGGACGAGGTATTCGCCTTCTACCAGCCGGTGAAGATGAAGGATGATCCCCTCTGGATCGATGTCACCAACCTGCTCGGCAAGGGAAGCGCCGGCCTCGGTCAGCTGGCCGCCGAGTTCGGACAGAACCAAGAGCTGGCGCCCCGCGTCGGCGAGTTCATCGGCCGTCTAAGCCAGTTGCTGGGCATCACCGAAATTGACCTGCACATCGAAGAAGTCACCGGCTCGGACAAGACCCTCGACGTGGTGGTGGACATTTTCAACCGCGTCAACAGCGGCGGTACCAAGCTGTCGAAGGGCGACCTGGCCCTCGCCAAGATCTGCGCCGACTGGCCAGAGGGTCGTGATGCCATGAAGGTCAAGCTCAAGGAGTGGGCGGATCACGGTTACAGCTTCAACCTCGACTGGCTGCTGCGCTCGGTGAACACGGTGCTCACCGGTGAGGCCAAGTTCCTCTACCTGCACGACAAGAGCACTCCTGAAATCCAGGACGCCCTCAAGCGCGCCACCAAGCACATCGACACCTGCCTCAACCTGACCGCGGGCCGCCTCGGTCTTGATCACGACCAGGTGTTCTTTGGCCGCTTCGGCATCCCGGTGATGGTGCGCTACCTCGATCAGCGCAGTGGTCCCATGGACGAGGTGGAACGCGATCGGCTGCTGTTCTGGTTCGTGCAGGCCGGCATGTGGGGTCGCTTCTCAGGCTCCACCGAATCGTTCATCGACCAAGACCTCGCCGCCCTGGAAGGGGAAGGTGCTGGCCTGGAGCGCCTGCTGGAGCAGCTGCGTCTCTGGCATGGCGGCCTCCGTGACGAACCCGGCCATTTCACCGGCTGGAGCCTTGGGGCCCGCTTCTACCCCGTGCTCTACCTGCTCACCCGCATGGGCGAGGCCCGCGACTGGGGCACCGGGCTGCCGCTCAAGGCCGGCATGCTCGGCAAGATGAGCCGCCTGGAGGTGCATCACATCTTCCCCAAGGCCCAGCTCTACAAGGCCGGCTACAGCAGGCCAGAGGTCAACGCCTTGGCCAACTTCTGCTTCCTCACCAAAGACACCAACATCAAGATCACCGATCGCCTGCCAGAGGAGTACTTCCCGGAGATTGAAGCCGCCCATCCCGGCGCCCTGGCCTCCCAGTGGATCCCTCCGGATCCGGAGCTGTGGAAGCTCGAGAACTTCCGCTCCTTCCTGGAAGCTTGCAAAGCCTTGCTGGCAACTGAAGTGAACGCCCGGCTGGAGGAGCACCTCCATGGCGACACCCGCTGGCTCTCCGGCCCCGCAGCCGCCGTTCCGCAACAAGCGAGCGAAACAGTTGGCGGCATCACCAGCGAGGAGGAAGAAGCCGAGCTGATCCGCCTCAACTCCTGGATGGGTGAGCAATCCCTCCCCCTTGGCACCCTCGCCTACGACTTCGCCGATCCGGCCACCGGCGAGCAGCAAGCCGTATTTGATCTGGCCTGGCCCGCCGGCATCCAGCAGGAGCTCAGCCAGCCCGTGGCCGTGCTGCTCAACGAAGAGCCCGCCACCCTGGCCCTGGCCAGCGCCGCCGGGTTCCGCTGCTTCACCTCTCCAGCTGACTTCCGGGCCTATGTGGAGCGGGAAATCCTCGGAGTGCCGGCATGACGCCCGCGCAGGCACCCATCTGCCGCATCATCGCCGGTCCCAACGGTGCGGGCAAAACCACCTTCGCCCTGAGGTACCTGCGTCAGTTCCCAGATGCCCAGGCCTTTGTCAACGCCGATCTGATCGCGGCAGGACTCTCGCCCCTGGACCCACAACAGCAGCTGCTGGCCGCGAGTCGGCTGATGCTCAGCGAAATCGAAAGCCACATCCGGGGCAGGCAGAGCTTTGCCTTCGAGACCACCCTCTCAGGCAGGGGCTACCTGAGGCTGATCAACAGGCTCCGTACCGCCGGCTGGCGGGTGGAGTTGGTCTACCTGGCGCTTCCCTCGGTTGACCTATCGATCCTGCGGGTGGCGGAGCGGGTCGCACACGGGGGTCACAGCGTGCCGTACCCCGTCCTGAGACGGCGCTTTCCGCGTAGCATTCGTCTACTTCTCAATGCCTACGCGCCTGCAGTGGATCATGTGCTCTGCAATATGAATGCGGGAGGCTATCCAGTCCCCGTCTTCTCGCAGACAGGGGCAACCCGCACGATCATCGATCCAGTACTCTATGCCCATCTTCTGGAGCTCGCCCGATGAATCCCACTCTCTCACCCCGTGATCAGCAGGTTCTGGAGGCCCTTCAGCAGGCGGTTACGGCCGAGCTGGACCGCAAGCGGCGCCTCGGTCACTACTACGTCACGTGGGAAAACGGGCGGGCTGTTTTTGAAGGCCCTGATGCCCCACAGCCCGAGCCATGAGCGGCCTCGGCTTCGAGCGGGCCACCCAGGATCGGGTGCTGAAGCTGTTTGAAGAGCAGCTGGGTTACCGCTATCTCGGCGACTGGAAGGATCGCCCCGCCAACAGCAACATCGAGGAAGGGCTCCTCACCGCCTACCTCCAGCGGCGCGGCTACAGCTCAGCGGAGATCAGCGGTGCACTCTATCAATTGCGCAGTGATGCCGACGTCAGCCAGGCCGGCCTTTACGAGGCCAACCGCCGTGTCTATTCCCTGCTGAGCTATGGCGTGCAGGTGAAGGCCGCCGCCGATCGGCCCACCAGCACCGTGGCCCTGATCGACTGGGATCACCCAGAGGCCAACGACTTCGCCATCGCCGAGGAGGTGACGCTGAAGGGCCCCCGCGAGCGGCGCCCGGATCTGGTGCTGTACGTCAACGGCATCGCCATCGGCGTGATCGAGCTCAAGCGCAGCCGCGTGAGCATCGGTGACGGCATCCGCCAGAACCTCTCGAATCAGCAGAGCGAGTTCAACGCCTGGTTCTTTGCCACCAACCAGCTGGTGCTCGCTGGCAATGATTCCGAAGGGCTCCGCTACGGCGCTATCCAGACACCCGAGAAGTACTTCCTCAGCTGGAAGGAGGACGAAACCGACAACAGCCGGCTGAAACTCGACAAGTATCTGCTCAAGATCTGCCGCAAGGACCGGCTGATCGAATTGCTACGCGACTTCGTGCTGTTCGATGGTGGCATCAAGAAACTGGCGCGAGTTCATCAATACTTCGGCATTAAGGCTGCCCAATCGTTTGTGCGGCAGCGCCGCGGCGGCATCATCTGGCACACCCAGGGCAGTGGAAAGAGCATCGTGATGGTGCTGCTGGCCCGCTGGATCCTTGCCAACAACCCCCATGCCCGTGTTGTGATCATCACCGACCGTGATGAGCTAGACAAACAAATTGAAAGCGTCTTTGGTGGAGCAGGAGAAAACATCCAACGCAGCAGCAGCGGCAAGGATCTGATGCAGGCCCTGGCTCAGCCCACACCCCGGCTGCTCTGCTCACTGGTGCACAAGTTCGGTGTACGTGGTGTCGATGACTTCGAAGCCTATCTCGAACAGCTTCAGGCCCTACCCAGTCCTGCGGTGGGCGAACTGTTCATCTTCGTGGATGAGTGCCACCGCACCCAGAGCGGCAAGCTGCATCGGGTGATGAAGGCGTTGCTGCCTCATGCTGTCTTCATCGGCTTCACCGGCACGCCCCTGCTCAAGAAGGACAAGGCCACCAGCCTGGAGGTTTTTGGTGGTTACATCCACACCTACAAGTTCAGCGAAGGTGTGGAAGACAAGGTGGTGCTCGATCTGGTCTATGAGGCCCGTGATATCGATCAACGTCTCAGCTCACAGGAGCGGGTGGATCAGTGGTTCGAAACCAGGACGGCCACCCTCAATCCCTGGCAGCAACGGGAGCTGAAGCGCCAATGGGGGACCCTCCAGAACGTGCTCAGTTCCCGCTCAAGAATGGGGCGCATCGTTCTCGACATCATCCACGATTTCGC
>JBIIND010000091.1:0-6576 GCA_044337665.1 Cyanobium sp. | reverse complement strand
GCTGTTCCAGATCTGCGCCACCTGCTGCGGCACCCCGGGCAGGAAGGCGTCCCGCAGCTTCGGGATCAGGGCGCCGCTGAGGGCCACCGAAGCCGTGAGCAACAGCAGGGTGCTGCCCGCCACCACGGCCAGCAACGCCAACACCAGCACAAAGAACTCGGCGGCGCTGCCGCCGTCGCCGTCAGCCACCGGCAGGAAGTAGGGCTGCGCCAGGCGCTGAAGCTTGCCCAGCTGCTCGCGGAAGGCCTTCAGGGGGGACATGGGCGGAGGCGGATCCAGGCATTGTCGCCGCCGCCGGGCCCCCGGTGGCGCACGGCACTCAACCCGGCGGCCAGCCCAGCGGCCGTCCGCCGAGCACATGCACGTGCAGATGGAACACCGTCTGCCCGGCGTCGGCGCCGCTGTTGATCACCGTGCGCCAGGACTCCAGACCCTCCTGGCGGGCCACGCGGGCGGCCACCAGCAGCAGGTGGCCGAGCAGGGGCTCATGGCCGGGCCCCGCGTCCGCGAGGTTCACCAGCGGTTCCCGCGGGATCACCAGCAGGTGCACCGGGGCCTGGGGGGCCACATCGCGGAAGGCCAGGCAGCGGTCGTCGCTGTACACGGCGTCGCAGGGGATCTCGCCGCGCAGGATGCGCCCGAAGATCGTGTCGCTGGTCATGGCCGGTGGCGCAGGCGGGGATAGGGGGGACGGCGGGACGGCGGTGGCACTCATCCTGCAGTGAACCCGAATCGATGCTGGCACGCTGCAGCAGCGCCGCCCTGCAGGGCCTGGAGGCCCTGCCGGTGAGCGTGGAAGTGGACATCGCCCCGGGCCTGCCGGGGCTGCAGATGGTGGGCCTGGCGGACGCGGCGGTGCTGGAGGCGCGGGAGCGGGTGCGGGCGGCCCTGCGCAACAGCGGCCTGCGGGTCCCGCTCACCCGGGTGGTGGTGAGCCTGGCGCCGGCGGATCTGCGCAAGGCCGGACCGGCGTTCGACCTGCCGATCGCCCTCGCCCTGCTGGTGGCCAGCGGCCAGGTGCCGCCCGAAAGGCTGGAGGGGGTGTGGTGCGCGGGCGAGCTGGGGCTCGACGGGCGGCTGCGGCCGGTGCGGGGGGTGCTGGCCCTCGCCCTGGCGGCCCGCCAGGCGGGGGCGCGCGCCCTGGTGGTGCCGGCCGCCAACGCGGGCGAGGCGGCGCTGGTGGAGGGCCTGCGGGTGTGGGGGGGCGAGCATCTGGCCGGGGTGCTGGCGGTGTTGGCCGATCCGTCCCAGGCCGCCCGGCCGGCGCGATGCGCGGCCCCCGACGCCGAGCCCCCGCCCCCCGACCTGGGGGACGTGCGCGGCCAGGCCCACGGGCGCCGCGCCCTGGAAATCGCGGCCGCCGGCGGACATCACCTGCTGCTGGTGGGTCCGCCCGGCAGCGGCAAGACCATGCTGGCCCGCCGGCTGCCCGGGCTGCTGCCCCCGCTGGCGGCGCCGGAGGCCCTCGAGCTGACCGGCCTGCATTCGGTGGCGGGCCTGCTGGCGGAGGGGAGCGGTCTGGTGCGCCGGAGGCCGTTCCGCAGCCCCCACCACAGCTGCTCCGCCCGGGCCCTGATCGGCGGCGGCAGCCTGCCCCGCCCCGGTGAGCTGAGCCTGGCCCACCAGGGCGTGCTCTTCCTCGACGAACTGGCGGAATTCCGGCGCGAGGCACTGGAGAGCCTGCGCCAACCGCTGGAGGAGGGGGAGGTGTGGATCAGCCGGGCCCGCCAGCGCTGCCGCTTCCCCTGCCGGGTCACCCTGGTGGCCGCCACCAACCCCTGCCCCTGCGGCTGGTTCGGCGATCCCGCCCGCCCCTGCGTCTGCGGCGAAGGGCAACGGCGCCGTTACTGGGGGCACCTCTCCGGCCCCCTGCTCGATCGGCTCGATCTGCAGGTGGTGATGCGGCGTCCCGCGGCCCGGGATCTCGCCTCCCTCGGCGCACCGACCGGCACGGGCGCGGCGACGCCGGAGGGCAGCGCGGCGGTGGCCCGGCGGGTGCGACGGGCAAGGCGGCGGATGGAGCAGCGCAATCCCGGCGGCTGCGCCAATGCGGCCCTGCCACCGGAAGCGCTGGCGAACGTGCTGGGGCTGGAGGGGGATGGCCGCGAGCTGTGGGAGACGACGCTGGAGCAGCGCCACCTCTCAGCCCGCTCCGCCCTGCGGATGCTGCGGGTGGCCCGCACGATCGCGGACCTGGAGGGGCAGCAGGCCGTGGGGGCCTCGGCGATCGCCGAGGCGATCACCTACCGCAGCTTCGATCTGCGGGCGGAAGGACGATCGGAATAGGGCTGCACGCCCACCAGCGGAGGCTGGTGCTGCGCCTCCTCGCGGGGATTACCGAAGGCGTGGCCCACGGCTTCAGCCAACCAATGGCCGAAACCGAACAGTCTGGAGGTGGGGGAGGACTCCATGGGGTGGATCGCGGGGCTTCTCCACCCTGCTCCCACCGGGCTGGGGAGGGAACCGGTAGAAGCACCGGTTTCTGTCCACCGTGAACGCAAAGCCTCCGCGCCGCGGATCGGATGGTAACGCCGATCAGCGGCGACGGCGGCGCTGCTGGGCCTTGCGCTTGTACTTCTCCGTGGGGGTTTCGTGATGCCGCAACCGCTTCAGATCGGCGAAGATGCCGGCCTTCGACACCTGGCGCTTGAAGCGGCGCAGGGCGGATTCGATCCCTTCGTTTTCGCCGACGGTGACCTGGGTCATGAAGAGCTGCGTGGACTGGCGTAGCCGTCGATCTTACCAATCGGCCCTGACGGTTCAGGGCATCGGGGAGCGGCCGCGGGGGGAGCGGGGGGACGGGGGCGTGGGCGGCGTGGGAGCCGTGGCACTGGGTTGGCCGGGGCTTGGGCTGGAGCCGGGGCTGGAGCTGGAGCCGACCACCGTGGGCACGCTGTCGTTGTAGAGATAGACGTGACCGAGGGAGCGGCCGCCGAACTGGCGACGCTTCAGCCGCCAGCCGGGCTCGAAATCGAGCTTCAGGAATCCGCTCGCGACGCCGCCGGTGCGGGCCACCACCATCTCGGGACCACTGCCGCGGGTGGGAACGGCGAGCAGCACCGTGTCACTGCCCGATCGGGTCACCATCAGCCGGTAGGTGGTGGCCAGATCGGTGCCACCGACCCGCACGGAGTAGCCGTTGGCGTCGATGTAACGGCCGCAGATGCCCGTGAAATCAAAGCTGGCGAGCAGGGGATTGACCGCCGCGGGACGCCCCTCCCCCACCGAGAAACAGGCCCGGGTGGGGCGGATCTGCTCATAGATGTTCAGCTGCGACCGCTCCCCCTTGCCGATCGGCGCCGCCACCAGCACGAAGCGGTTCTGGTCGAGTTCACCGGCCTGGAAGAGGGCCTGGGCGTGGGCGGCGACGGGGAAGACCGGGCCCATCACAGCGCCCGAGAAAACCAGGCCCGCCAGGGCGGCCATGGGGGAGGGCATGAAACGGCAGGGGGGTGCGGAGGTCACAGCGGATGCGCCGAAGCGCCTTGATCGTATGGAGCCGTCCGGGAAGACATCGGCGGCCATGGCCCAATCCGAGGTTTGGCCGACCCTCCCGCGGCTGGGGGCCGCTCAGGCGGGGCGGTTGATGCGGATCGCCACCAGCAGGCTCAGCACGGTGCCGGGCAGGGTGGCGGCCAGGATGCCGCGGGTGATCGCCACGCCCAGGTCGGGATCCCCGTAGGCCAGCTCGAAGACGCAGCCGGTGGCGGCGATGCCGCAGAGACAGGCCAGGGCGAGGAACAGCCCCGCCAGGGGTTTCATCGGCATCAGCGGAGCGAGCGGACGTGGTCGCGGGCAAAGCCATGCTGCTGCAGCTCCTCGTTGAGGCTCAGCTCATCGGTGACGCGGTCGACGAAGAGCACGCCCTGGAGGTGATCCATCTCATGCTGGATGCAGCGGGCGAGCAGGCCGTCGGCCTTGAGCTTGCGGGGCCGGCCCATCTCATCGCGGAAGCTCACCTCCACCACGGAGGGCCGCACGACGTTGAGGTACACCTTCGGAATGCTCAGGCAACCCTCCTCGTAGGTGTTGAGCGAGGCACCGGAGGCGGTGATCTCGGGGTTGATCAGCACCAGGGGCGGGGTGGCCGCCTCCTCGAGGTCGAGGTCGATCACGAGCAGCTGCTTGGCCACACCCACCTGGGGTGCCGCCAGACCGATGCCCTTGGCGGTGTACATGCTGCGCAGCATGTCGCGCACCAGGTCACGCACGCTCTCATCCACCTTGCTGATGCGCCGGGCCGGCGTGCGCAGCTCGCGGGCGCCGAGGGTGTGGATCGGCAGGGGGGCGGCCGGCAGGGGCTCCTTGGGCACGAGCACGGTGCTCCTGCCCTGCTCGGCGGACCGGGCCATCTGGGCGAAGCTGCGCGCCAAGGGGTCTCCTGAAGGGTTGGAATGGATTCTAGAAGCCGAACACGGGTGGGAATCCGCAGCCGGGGGCACCGGAGGGAGCAGGGGCCGCGGGGGGACGGGGAAGCCGCGGCGCTGCCGGTGGCGGCGGTGGTGGGCGGCCGACCCCTCTGGCGGGATCCCCGTTGGTGGGGAGATCAGCTGCTGTGGCTGGAGCAGCGGCCGGCGGAGGGGGGACGCACCACCCTGCTGCTGCGCCGGCGGCCGGGGGAGGCACCCCGGGATCTCACACCCGGGCCCTGGAACCTGCGCAGCCGCGTCCACGAATACGGCGGCGGCGCCTGGTGCCTGGGGGGCGACACCGTGGTGTTCGTGCACGACGGCGATCGCCGCCTCTGGCGCCTCGACCTGCCCCGCGGGAGCGACGCGGCGGAGGGGTCCCCGCCGGAGCCCCGCCCCCTCACCCCCCCTGCACCGGACGGAGCGGAGCGGGCCTTCGCCGATGGGCTGATCGACCGCCGGCGGGACCGCTGGCTCGGGGTGATGGAGCGGGACGGGCGCGACCGGTTGGTGGCGGTTCCCCTGGCGGGTGGTGAGCCGACGACCCTCTGGGAGCCGGCCGATTTCTGCGGCTACGGGGTGCTCAGCCCCTCGGGCAGCCACCTGGCCTGGGTGGAGTGGCAACAGCCGCACATGCCGTGGGAGCGCAGCCGATTGTGGCTGGGGCGCCTGCGGGACGACGGAACCCTGGGGGAGGCCCGGGTGGTGGCGGGCGCCGCACCGGAGGGCGGGCCTGGGGTGTCGGTGTTCCAGCCGCTCTGGGCCGGCCCGGACCTGGTGGTGGCCAATGACCGCAGCGGCTGGTGGAACCTGGAGCGGCTGGCCGGGGCCGAGGCGCTCGCTGCGGAACTCGAACCGGCCTGGGTGGCGCTGCTGCCGATGGAGGCGGACTTCGGCCAGCCGCCCTGGATCTACGGACTGCGCACCATCGCCTGGGACGGCTCGCGGCTGCTGGCCAGCGCCTGCCGGGAGGGGCGCTGGCAGCTCGGGCTGGTGCGGGCGGGGGAAGGGGAGCCCTGGCGGCCGTTCGATCTGCCCTTCGACGATCTGGAGACGCCGGTGGCCGAAGGGGGACGACTGGTGGCGATCGCCGCCGGAGCGCGGCACCTGGCGGGCCTGCTGGAGCTGGAGATCGACAGCGGGGCCTGGCGGCACACCCCGGCATCGCCGCCGGCGGGGCTGGCCCCGGAGGCGGTGAGCGTTCCGGATGCCCTCTGGTTCGCCGGCCACGGCGACCGCCCCACCCACGCCTGGCTCTACCCGCCGGCGGGTGGCGCCGGCCCCCATACCCCGCTGCTGGTACGCGCCCACAGCGGGCCCACCGGCATGGCGCGCACCGGGCTGAATCCGGCGATCCAGTTCTGGACCAGCCGGGGCTGGAGCGTGCTGGACGTGAACTACGGCGGCTCCAGCGGCTTCGGCCGCGCCTATCGCGAACGCCTCGACGGCCTCTGGGGTGTAGTGGATGTGGCGGACTGCGCCGCCGCCGCCCGGGCGGTGGTGGCCTCGGGCCGGGCCGACGGCGAGCGGGTGGCGATGGAGGGGGGCAGCGCCGCTGGCTTCACGGTGCTGGCCCTGCTGTGCTTCGAGGATGTGCTGCGGGCGGGGGCCTGCCGCTACCCCGTCACCGACCTGACGGAACTCACGGGGGAGGGCCATCGATTCGAGGCCGGCTACTTCGAGACGTTGATCGGCCCCTGGCCGGAGGCGAGCGACACTTATCGGCAACGCTCGCCGCTCCACCATGCGGAGCGTATCCAGGCGCCCGTGATCCTGTTCCACGGCCTCGACGACCGGGTGGTGCCCGCGAGCCAGAGCGAGCGGCTGGCCCTCGCCCTGGGGGAGCGGGGCGTGCCGGTGGAGCTGCACCTGTTCCCCGGCGAAGGCCATGGGTTCCGGGACGGAACGGTGCAGCGTCGGGTGTTGGAGGCGACGGAACAGTTCTTCCGGCGACGGTTCGCCCTGTGATCGCCAACCTCCTCCCCCCCCTGCCGGGGCCGTCGGCCCTGGGCACCTTCGCCCTGGCAATGGCGCTGTTAGTACTGCTGCTGGCCCTCGGGACGGGGCTGGCCCGGGGCCTGGGGGTGCACCGCTGGGGGATTCCCGAAGCGCTGCTGGCCGGTGCCCTCGGCCTGCTGGTGGCGCCGGCGGGGCCGCTGCCGCTGAT
>JBIIND010000090.1:0-6621 GCA_044337665.1 Cyanobium sp. | reverse complement strand
GCCCTCTGCTTACGGTGGGTGGAGTGCAGCTGGGCGCCTGACGTCCCTGAGCCGATGAGCAGCCTGGTGGTGGTGGGTTTCCCGACAGCCGCGGAAGCGGAAACGGTGCGGCGTGAGCTGGTGGACATCCAGCGCGAACAGCTCGTCTCCCTCGAAGACGCCGTGGTGGTGGAGCGGGACGACAACGGCACGGTGCACCTGCACCAGGCCGTGAACCTCACCGCCGCAGGAGCGGTGGGCGGTGGCTTCTGGGGGGTGCTGGTGGGGATGCTCTTCCTCAATCCCCTGCTGGGGGGGGCGCTGGGGGCGGGCCTCGGTGCGGTCTCCGGGCAGTTCACCGACCTGGGCATCAACGATGACTTCCTGCGGGAGGTGGGCGGCACCCTGCCGAGTGGGGGCGCCGCCCTGTGCCTGCTGTTGCGGGAGGCCACCCCCGATCGGGTGGTGGAGCGGCTGCGCGCCCACGCCCCGCACGCGAAGCTGTTGCGCACCAACCTCAGTCACACGGACGAGGATCAACTGCGGGAGTTGCTCGAGAAAGCGAGCAAGCAGGCGGAGGCGCTGCGTCTCGCCTGAGGAGGGACACCTGAAAGCTGCAGCCGCGCTGGCGCAGCTCCCGGTTCACCGGCGCGACCAGCTCCCGGGGCAGATCGCCGGCCATCTCCTCGGCGGAGGTGGCGATTCCGGGGGAGCCCTGCTGCAGGGCGCTGAGCAGGTCGGCCCAGAGGCCGACAAGGCGCAGCTCCTGCCGCTGCTGTTCCGCCAGGGAGGGGGCGGGTTCCTGGCGGGGGGGAGGGTCGCCGGTGCTGTGGAGCCCGGCGGCGGAACGGCGGTGGGGATGGTGGCCGGAGGGGGCCATGGCGGGGTTGCGGATCCCCGAATGCTGGCGAGGCCGCCCGAACCGTCAATCCGTCAAGACCTCACTGTGATGAGTTGCCATCACGGTTAAGAAATGCCATGAAGTTGTTGCCGGTTGTGGCTGGGCCCAGCCATCGCTCCAGGGCCGGGGAAAACACCTCCCGGATCACGGTCAGCTCCTTGCCCTGACGGAAGAAGCGGTAATGCCGGCTCCAGAAGGGTCCGGCGCAGCCGAAGCGCTCCCCCAGCCACGGCGCCTGCACCAGAGCCAGGCCGTCCACCTCCCGGAACAACTCGGCCCGTCCCGCCGTGAGGCTGCGCCAGATGGGCTGGCATCTGTCCTGCAGATGGGCCTCCGCTTCGGCCTGGTTCCACCAGCTCTCGGCCCAGCCGAGGGTTGTGCCGCCGCAGTTCAGCCACACCTGTCGCCGCAGCAGCGGTTCCTCCAGCTCGGCCACCTGCTCCGGCGCCTCCGGATCCCGCCCTGATTCGGGCGCCATGGCGATCAGTTCCACCTCCAGGGGTTGGCCCGTCAGCAGCTGCAGGTGGCGGGTGGGGCTGCCGTCGCCGAGCAGCATCAGCTTCCAGGGCCCGCTCAGCTCCCGCCCGGCCTCGGCCGCCAGCACCTCCGCCAGGGGCGCCCGCCAGAGGGGGCGTGGGGAGGGGAGCAACCGCAGCGGGGCGGCGAGCATCGAAGGCTCCGGTTTGGACCGGCGCCGAGCCTAAGGGGGCCAGGCGGGGGGCGCGCTCAGCCGCCGGGGGTCGAGCGCTCAGCCGCCGGTGCTGATCGAAACGCGACGCACCTCGCCGTCCCGTTCGATTTCCGCCGTGTCGCTGCCGGCGGCGCGCAGCTTCCAGCCGCTGGTGCCGATCGCCTCACCCACCCCGACGCTGGTGGTGACCGCGCCCACCTGGAAGATCGCCGAACCGGCCCTGCCGGCCGCCGCCACCACCCCCACCAGAACGGGGGTCGCGCTGGGCCGGGCGGATGGGGCCGGGATCGGCGCCGGCCGCGGGGCCGGGGCGGGGCCGGTTGGGGGAACGGCGGCCGCGGCCAGGCGCGGGCTCACCGGCACCCGCAGGATCGGCGCGGCGGGCCGCTCGGGGTTGGGGAGTTGGGAGAGCTCCTCGATCCAGGGTTCCTGGGGCGGCGGCGGCAGGTCGTCCCCGTTCGGGGCCGACCCGGCCAGGCCGCCGGGGTCGAGCGCCACGGGGGCGGGGGCCGGCAGCTGGGGGGCGGCGGGGGCCGGTGCCGGGTTGGCGGGGCCGAGGCTGCGCAGCCGTTCCACCAGCAGGAGGTTGCGCTCCTGGTTCAGGTTTCGCTGCACCTGATTCCAGGAGGCGATGGTGAGCACCGTGCTGACGGCGCTCACCATGCACACCCCGCCCAGCAGGGAGAGCAGCAGCACGGGGGTCTGGCGGGTTCGCGGATGGGCGCCTGCGGGGGCCTCGATTCGCGGGGGGGCCGGGGGCAGAAGTCGGCGCCGGGGGTGAGCCGGCGCCGGCTCGTCCACCGGCAGGTCGATGGTCGGGTCCGGATCGAAGATCCGGTTCATCATCTGCTCGGCCTTCAGCTCCCAGTAAGCGCGCGAGCTGGGGATGCCCCGCAGGGGCCGGTGCGGATGCGGCTGGGGTTCGCCGATGGGGCGCTGGGGAAGGCGTTCGCTCACCGTGATCGCGCCGCACAAGGGATGGGCCACAGTACCGGCATCCCCAGGGGGGGACCAGCGCCATCGCACGGTTTTTCGGTTGGAGCTACAACGGGTCGAACCTTCATCGGGCCGCCGGTGGCACCCCTCGACCTTCAGGATCCGTCGCCGGATGCGCCGCTGACCCATCTCCACCAGCGCCTGCTGGTGATGCCCGATGACGGGGCCGAGGCGGTGGTGGCCCTGATCGATGAGGCCCGCGAGAGCCTGAGGCTCAAGCAGTTCAAGCTGCAGTCCGAGGTGGTCGAGCAGGCGCTGCAGCGGGCCCACCAACGGGGGGTGCGGGTGCGGGTGATGCTCAATCCCCACACCTCCGGCGGCGACCGCTGGAACGATGAGGCCTTCGCCCGTCTCGGCGCCTGGGGGATCGAGGTGGCCTGGACCAGCGACGCCTTCCCGGTCACCCACGAGAAATCCCTGGTGGTGGACCGGCGCACCGCCCTGATCGCCACCTTCAACCTCAGCGACAAGTACTTCACCCAGACCCGCGATTACGGGGTCGTCAGCCATGCGCCGGCCGTGGTGGAGCAGGTGATCGCCGGCTTCGAGGCCGACTGGAACCGGGTGGCTTTCCAACCCGACCTGCGGGTGGGCCTGGTGTGGAGCAACCTGCACAGCCGCGGCCAGCTGGCCCGCATCCTCGACATGGCGCAGCAGACCCTCTGGATCCAGCATCCGAAGGTGGTGGACGCGGTGATCCTCGACCGCATCGTCGCCGCCCGCGATCGGGGTGTGAAGGTGCGCTTCCTCTGCGGCGGCAAGCACGGCATCTCCGATTGGGACATCTACGACACCTTTGCCTCCCTGCGGGTGATGAGCCGCTTCGGGGTGAAGGTGCGGCGCCAGAAGCAGCCGAAGCTGCACGCCAAGCTGCTGCTGGCCGACGGGCGCTATGCCCAGACCGGCTCGATGAACCTTGATCGCAGCGCTTTCGACCTGCGCCGGGAGCTGGGCATCGAGTCGGATGCCCCCGCGGTGGTGGAGCGGTTGCGCGCCTGCTTCGAAGCCGACTGGCAAGCGGCCGAGACCTATCACGCCCCCGACCCGCTCGAGCCCGGCCTGCACGAGGGTGGCGAGCTGCCGCCCGATCCCCATTTCGTCCATGAATGAGCCTGCCCCGCCCCCGCCGCCGGGCCTGGGTGATCTGTTCCGCGGCATGCTTCAGGTGGCCCTCTCCTCCTTCGGCGGCGGACTCTCGGCCTGGAGCCAGCGCATCGTGGTCGAGCAGCGCCACTGGCTCAGCGACCCGCAGTTCCTCACCGGTCTCACCGTGGCCCGCCTCCTGCCCGGGCCGAACCAGGTCAACCTCGCCGTGTACATCGGTGCCGGTTTCCGCGGCCTGGCCGGCGCCCTGGCGGCCCTCTCCGGCATGCTCCTGCTCCCCTTCAGCCTGCTGATGGCGCTGGGGGTGGCCTACTTCACCTTCCATGAGCTCCCGGCCGTGGATCGGGTTCTGGCGGGGGTGGTGGCCGCGGCGGCGGGAATGGCCCTCTCGATGGGCTTTCGCATCCTCGGTCAGTACCGCCGCGATCCCTTCGCCCTGGTGCTGGCCGGCGTGGTGTTCGCGGCGCTCACCTGGGGGAATCTGCGCCTGATCCCCGTGATCCTGGCCTCCGCGCCCGTGGCGATGGCCTGGTACTGGCCCCGCCAACCCCGGCCTCCCCTCCGCCCGTGACAACGCTCCTGCCGGCGCTGCTCGCCTGCCAGCCGGCCCCGCTCAGCGACCTGGGCACCCTGCTGGAGGTGCTCGGCCAGTTCCTGTCCCTCTCGCTGTTCTCCCTGGGGGGGGGCAACACCCTGCTGGCGGAATACCACCACCTGGCGGTGGACACCTATTGCTGGCTCAGCGACGCCCAGTTCACCGACCTCTACGCCCTGGCGGAGGCGGCGCCCGGACCCAGCTCGATGATCGTCGGGCTGCTGGGGCTCGGCGCCGGCTGGCAGCACGGGCCCTTCTGGGCCCTGGTGACCGCCTACGGCGCCGAGGTGGCGATCCTGTTGCCCTCCACCCTGCTGATGGTGGTCGCCTGCCTGAGCTGGAAGCGGTTGGAGCACTCCCCCTGGCGCATCGCCTTCGAGCGAGGCCTGGGGCCGGTCACCCTCGGGATCCTGTTCGCGGTGGGGGTGAAGATCGTGCGCACCGCTGACCACAATCGCGCCGGCGTGCTGGTGTCGCTGTTGGTGTGTGGGCTGATGCTGCGCAGCCGCTGGTCACCGTTGTGGTTCATGGCGGCGGCTGGGGTGCTCGGCGGTCTGGGGGTGATCCAGCGCTGAGGCGGTCGACAGGCTCAGAGGTAGTAGAGGAAATTTTTCACGGGCCCCGTGGCCATGGCGGTTTCGTCCTCCCCTTGAGCCCGGACACCATCCCCTGCGGGGGAAGATCCCGCAGGAAAACGGGTGGGGACGCCGCTGAGATCGAACAGAAGGTTGGCGAAGCGATCGAAAATCTTCGTGAACATGGCCGGAGTGGCTTGGATCAGCTTCGGACCCCCAGCCTGATGGGGCCACGCCGATCTGTCATCCCTCCTGTCCGGGCATCGCTACGCCTGGGCCTGGCGCTGGCGCTCCAGCTCCAGCCAGAGCAGCAAGGCCGTCACGTCGGCAGGGCTGACGCCGGGGATACGGCCGGCCTGGCCCAGGGTGCGGGGCTGCACGATCGCCAGCTTCTCCCGCGCCTCGGCGGAGAGGGTGCCGATCTGGGCCCAGGGAACCCCGGGGGGGATCGGCCGCTCCTGGGCGCGCCGCACCTGCTCGATCTGCTGGCGCTGGCGGGCCAGGTAGCCGCTGTATTTGATGTCGATCTCGGCGCCTTCGCGCACGCTCGCCGGCAGGGCGGGGTCGGCCAGGCCGTGGGCGATGAGGTCGCCCGCGTGGAAGCCGGGGCGGCGCAGCAGGTCGGCCAGGGTGATGGAGCCGCGGATGGCCGCTCCGGTCCGGGCCTCCACGGCCGCGGCCGCCGGATCGCCGGCCTTCAACCGCTCCCCCTCCAGCCGCCGGGTTTCCGCCTCGATCGCCGCCTGCTTGGCGGTGAAGATCTGCCAGCGGCGGTCGTCGATCAGGCCCAGCTCCCGCCCGAGCGGGGTGAGCCTTCGGTCGGCGTTGTCGCCCCGCAGCACCAGCCGGTATTCGCTGCGGCTGGTGAGGACCCGGTAGGGCTCGCGCAGATCCCGGGTCACGAGGTCGTCGACCATGGTGCCGATGTAGCTCCCCTCCCGGGGGAAGGTGACGGGGTCCTGGCCGCCGAGAAGGCGCGCCGCGTTCAGCCCCGCCACCAGCCCCTGGGCGGCCGCCTCCTCGTAGCCGGTGGTGCCGTTGATCTGGCCGGCGCTGAACAGACCGGCCACCGCCTTCGTCTCCAGCGAGGCCGTGAGCTGGGTGGCGGGCAGGTAGTCGTAGTCAACCGCGTAGGCGGGGCGCAGCATCACGCACTGCTCCAGACCGGGGAGGGTGCGCAGCAGCTCCAGCTGCAGCCGCTCCGGCAGGCCGGTGGAGAATCCCTGCACGTACAGCTCGGGGGTGTCCCGCCCCTCCGGCTCCAGGAAGATCTGGTGGCTGTCCTTGCCGGCGAAGCGCACGATCTTGTCCTCGATCGAGGGGCAGTAGCGGGGGCCGGCGCTGTCGAGGTGGCCGCCGTAGATCGGGGTGAGGTGGAGGTTGTCGCGGATCAGCTGGTGGGTGGCCGCGGTGGTGCGGGTGATGTGGCAGGCCATCGGTTCGCCGCTCACCCAGGCGGCCGGGTCGAAGGAGAAGAAGCGTCCCTCGGCGTCGCTGGGTTGCTCCTCCAGCCGATCCAGGGCCACGCTGCGCCGGTCGACCCGCGCCGGGGTGCCGGTCTTGAGGCGGCCGGTGCGCAGCCCCAGGGCCCGCAGGGCCTCGCTGAGCCCCTCGGCGGCGGGCTCGCCGGCCCGGCCCGCGGGCATCGATCGGTCGCCCACCCAGATCCGGCCCCCCAGGAAGGTGCCGGTGGTGAGCACCACGGCGCCGGCGGCGTAGACGCTGCCGAAGTAGGTGCGCACGCCGATCACGCGTTGGGCGCCATCGGGGTGGGCCTCCA
>JBIIND010000089.1:0-6672 GCA_044337665.1 Cyanobium sp. | reverse complement strand
GAGGGCGAGGGTGCGGGGGATCGGCGTCGCCGTCATGGTCAGCAGGTGGGGCTGCAGCCCCTTGGCCAGCAGCCGGTTGCGCTGCCGGACGCCGAAGCGGTGCTGCTCATCCACCACCACCAGGCCGAGGCGGGCGAACTGCACCGGATCCTCCAGCAGGGCATGGGTGCCCACCAGAATCTGGATCTGCCCATTGGCGAGATCCTGCAGAAGCTGGCGCCGCTTGCGTGCCGGGGTGGAGCCGGTGAGCAGGGCAAAGCTCACGTGCAACCGGGGCAGCCATTCCGCCAGACGCTGCAGATGCTGCTCCGCCAGCACCTCGGTGGGGGCCATCAGCGCCCCCTGCCAGCCGGCCTGGACCGCCCCGAGCAGGGCCGCCAGGGCCACCACCGTCTTGCCGCTGCCCACATCCCCCTGCAGAAGCCGCGCCATCGGGCGGGTGCCGCCCATGTCGTGCCGTATCTCCGCCAACACCCGCGCCTGCGCCCCGGTCAGGGGAAAGGGCAGCAGCTCCAGCAGGCGCGCCACCAGGTCATCGGCCCCGGGGGGAAGCTCCAGAGGGGGGGCCGGGCGGTTGCGGAGCTGCTGGCGCCGGAGGGCCAGGGTGAGCTGCAGCAGCAGGAATTCATCGAACACCAGGCGGCGGCGACTGGCCTGCAGGTGCTCCTGGCTCTTCGGCGCGTGGATACCGCTTTGGGCGTCCTGCAGGGGCAGCAGGTTCAGCTCCCCGCGCAGGGAGGCGTCGAGGGGATCGGGCCAGTGGGCGATGCGGGGCAGCAGGCTGCGGATGGCGCCCCCCAGCCGCTCCTGCGTCAGCCCCTCGCCGAGGGCGTAGACCGGCACGATCCGGCCGATGCCGCCGGAGCGCACCGGCGCCGTGGGCCCCTCGAGCACCTCGATCAGGGGATCGCGGAAGGCGGGGCCGTAGGGGGTCTCCCGCACCAGGCCGCTGACGGCAACGCTGGCGCCGACCGGGTACTGGCTCTGCTGCTGGCGCAACGCCCCCGGCGAAGCGAAGCGCCGGCCGGCGAGGAAGCGGGACACCCGCAGGCGGCCCGTCATGTCCTGGAGGTGCAGTTCCAGGATCGCCAAGTTGGCATTGCGGGGGCTTGCGAACGCATGGCAGCGGCGCACCTGGGCCACGATCGTGGCGGTGGTGCCCGGCTGCAGGCCGGCGATGCGCACCAGCCGCGCGTAATCGAGATAGTCGCGCGGGTAGTGGTGCAGGAGGTCGCGGGCCGCCAGCAACCCGAGGCCCGCCAGCTGGGCGGCCAGCTTCGGCCCCACACCGGGCAAGGCCGTCAGGGGGGAGTCGGGGCTGAGGCGCTCCTGCCCCGCCGCCGCCACGGGGGTGGTCTCCAGGAGCCGCAGACGGGGCGCGGCCACGGGCAGGGGCGGACGGTGCCGGCAGCGCAGCTGATGCACGCGCTGGCGCAGCTGGCTCACCAAACGCGCCCGCTGGGCGGGGAGATCCTCGCCGTAACGGCTGAAGCGATCACCCAGCTCCGCCAGGGAGCGACGCTCCTCCGGGCTGAGGCCGCCCACCCCTTCCCGCAGGCTGCGGACGATGAAGGCGCTGTAGGTTTCGCGCCGACCCACCAGATCCCCGAAGCCCCGCTCGCTCTCCAGCTGGCTGGCCTGCTGCAGGGTGGCGCACCAGCGCTCCACTTCCCCAGCCGGGGCCGGGGCCGGGGTCAGCCCGGAGGGCTGGGGCTCTGGTGGCGATCCTGCAACCACAGCTGTTCGGCCTCTTGCGCCTCGCGCCGCCGCTGCAGGCGGTGGAACTGCTGCGCCATTCTGCGCACCTCCTGTCGATGTTGCTGGAGGCGGCGGCGGCAGGTGCGCAGCCGGGGTTCCTCCAGCTCCAGGTCGACGCTGCGCAGCAGCACCGCCATCACCTGCAGGGGGCTGCTGTCATCGGCCGGGAAGGGAAGGCGGAGCCGCAGCAGGTTGGGGGGAGCGGGCTGGGGCTCAAGCTGGCCGGCGAGAACGGCGTCGAGCAGGGAAACTGGCAGCAGACAGCCGCTCAGACCCACCCGCAGCAGTTCGACGTTGATGGCGTGGGAGAGATTGCGCAGGCGGCGGGCCAGGGCCGCCTCGATCCCCTCCAGCCAGCGCAGCAGGGACACGGGCTCATCGGGGAGCTGGCCGCTGCTCCAGGGATCGGGGTTTCCCCGGGCCTGGCGATCCGGCGGGGACTGGGGTTCCTCCACCAACCTCTGGAGAAGCGGCGGCAGATCCAGGCCTCCGATGTGTCCCCCTTCGGCGGGCCCATCCGCTTCGCCATCCTGCCCGTTGGCGACAACCTCCCAGGGAAGCTCGAAGGAAGGGCCCGGGGTGGGCCGTCCGCCCAGGGCGCCCATGGCCCGGAACAGCCCGGCGGAGAGGGGAAGGGAGCCATCCAGATTCACCGAGCCCTCCGGCAGGGGTTCGGCCCCGGCCCCAGGATTGCCGGCGGTGGGAAGGGATCCTGGGGAGGGTTGGGAACCGGGCTGACTCGCCAGGCTGGAGGCGCTCCCGTCGTCTTCGGGAGCGGAGGAGAGCCGCTGGACCAACTGCTGGCGCTGGCGGTGGTCCTGCCGCTGCCGTTCCCGGGCCATCTGGGCCGCCAGGTTGGCGAGCTGCTCCACGGTGAGCAGGCTGGTGCAACGCGCCACCAGGGTGCTGAGGCGACGGTGCAGTTGGCGCCGCTCCCCCTCCGGCAGGGCGGAATAGAGGCGGGGCTGCAGCTGGGCGGCGAGGTGGAAACAGGCGCGTTCCACCCGCACCGGCAGCACCTGGCGCAGCACCTGGAGGTAGAGCGCCAGATGGCGATAAAGATCGGGATTGCCGCCGCGAAGCTGCTGCCTCAGCTCCAGCAGCTGGCCTGCGGGACCGGCCCGCTCCGGCGTTGGGGAGCTGGCCAACCCGACAACCTCAGGCCGGTTTGGTCATGGCCGCCACTTCGGCGGCGAAGTCGGACTCCTCGACCTCAATGCCCTCGCCCAGGGTGTAGCGGGTGAAGCGGCGCACCTGGATGTTCTCCCCCGTCTTGCCGGCGGCCTGCTTGACCATTTCGCCGAGGGTGACGTTCGGGTCGCGGATGAAGGGCTGCTCCAGCAGGGCCATCTCCTTGAGACGCTTGCCAATGCGCCCCTCCACAATCTTGACCTGCATCTCGGGCTTCTTGCCCGCCAGGTCGTCGCGACCCATCTCGATCGCCTTCTCCCGCTCCACCACGTCCTCGGGGATCTGATCGGTGGAGACAAACTCGACGTTGGGGCAGGCCGCGACCTGCATGGCCACATTGCGCAGCAACTCCTGGAAGAGCTCGCCGCGGGCGACGAAGTCGGTTTCGCAGTTCACCTCCACCAGCACCCCGACCCGGGCTCCGGTGTGGATGTAGCTGCCGATGGCGCCCTCCGCGGCGGTGCGCCCCGCCTTCTTTTCGGCGGAGGCGATGCCCTTCTGCCGCAGCCACTCGCTGGCCTTGGTCATGTCCCCGCCGGATTCGGCCAGGGCCTTCTTGCAGTCCATCATCCCTGCGCCGGTCTTGTCGCGCAGTTCCTTGACGAGCTTGGCGGAGATCTCAGGCATCGGTGCGAAGAAGGGGGAGGAACAGGGGTGGGGAGGAGGGGGGAGGGCGCTCAGCCCTCCTCATCGGCGCTGCGGTCCTGGGCGCCATGACGACCCTCATTGATCGCATCGGCCAGGCGACCGAGCACCAGCTGGACGGAGCGCACGGCGTCGTCGTTGCAGGGGATCGGCACGTCGCAGAGATCCGGGTCGCAGTTGGTGTCCAGCATGGACACCAGGGGGATGTCGAGCTTGCGGGCCTCCAGCACGGCGTTGGTTTCCCGGCGCTGGTCGACGAGGATCACCACATCGGGCAGGCGGCGCATGTTCTTCAGACCGCCGAGGTACTTCTGCAACCGGTCGAGTTCACGGCGCAACACAGCGGCCTCCTTCTTGGGACGCATGGCGATGGCGCCGGAGGCCTCCATCCGCTCCAGGTCCTTGAGGCGATCGATGCGGGCCCGCATCGTCGTCCAGTTGGTGAGCATGCCGCCCAGCCAGCGCTGGTTCACAAAGGAGGCGCCGCAGCGCGCCGCCTCCTGGGCAATCACTTCCGAGGCCTGCTTCTTGGTGCCGACAAACAGGAAACGCTTGCCACTGCGTGAGGCGTTGCGCACCCATTTGTAGGCGTTGTTCATGCAGACGGCGGTCTGCACAAGATCGATGATGTGGACACCGTTGCGCGCGCAGTAGATGTAGCGCGACATCTTCGGGTTCCAGCGACGGGTTTGGTGCCCGAAGTGGGCGCCCGCCTCCATCATCTCGGCGAGAGTGACAACAGCCATGGATTTCGTGGGTTTCGGGTTGGCCACCACCTGCCAGGGACCCGAAGGGGGTCACCCGAAACGTGCAGGTGTGCGGGGTTGTGGGTTACCGGGTCAACCTATCAAACGGCCGAGCGGGCCTCGGCGAACAGGGCCCGCACCCCCAGGCGGTTGAGGGGAAGGCGCAGCAGCTCCATCGCCAGGGCGGGCTGACCCCGACGGATCAGCCAGGCGAGCAGGGGGCGGAGGCTGCGTTCATTGATCAACCCACCCAGGGTGAGCAGCTCCCACAGCAGCCGGTGCAGCCAGGTGTACTGGATGATGAAGCGCACCCGGCGGGTGGGATGCTTGCGGTAGAAGACCAGCCCCATCTTCGCCCGCTCCCGTTCAATGCGGACCAGATCGGGGATCTGCTCAAGGCTCAGGGCTGGGTGCCAGTGGTAGCCCACGGCCTGGGGGCAGCGGATCAGCCGCACCCCCTGGCGCCGCAGCCTCTCCCCCAGTTCGAGGTCCTCCCAGCCGTAGAGGCGGAAGGAGGTGTCGAACAGGCCGCTGCGCAGCAGCAGCTGCCGATCGATCGCCACGTTGCCGGTGGCGAAGTAGGCCCAGGAGAGGTCGGTCGGTTTGTGGGGTTCGCTGGTGGGATCGTCAAAGTTGGCGGTGTTGATGACGGCGCCGTAGGTGAAGCAGAGGCGATCGCCACTGCGCTGCCAGTGCTCCTGCAGCGCCCGGGCGTGGCACACCAGAAAGTCGGGGGTGACCACCAGATCGCTGTCGATGAAGACGATCACGTCTCCGTGGGCGGCCTCCACGCCGCGGTTGCGGCCTTCGGCGGGGCCTCCATGCTCCTGGCGGATCAGGCGCACATGGGGAAGGCTGGTGGCGTTGGCATCCAGCCAACGCACCGTGTCGTCGGTGGAACCGTCATCCACGAGCACCACCTCATAGCGCTGCAGCGGCGACTGCAGGCGCTGGTCTTCGAGCGCCGCCAGGCACTTCCGCAGGATCGGCAGGCGGTTGTAAGTGGGGATGACGACGCTCAGAAACATGGCGGATGGGGCGGAGCGCAGGGCGGTGACCGCGGGGAATCGCCAAAAAGGGGACCCCTCCGGGTCCCCTGGGGGGAAGCCGGCGCTGGATCAGTCGGCCGCGCCACCGTTGTTCGCGGTGCCGGTGACGCCGTTGCCGGCACCCTCACCACGGCCGTCGTTGCGCAGCTTGCGCTTCTTGAACTTGCGGGCGTAGGCGCGGTTGCGTTCCTGCTTTTCCTTCTTGAGATTCCTGCGTTTGGACATGCGGGCGGTGTTCCTTCCTGATAGAGGGTCTGAAACTCCACCCTACTCAACGGAACCTCAGGCTCCGGCGCCAACGGGATCCCCCGGGCCTGATTCCACCAGTTGGCCGTCCTCCATGCGCACGAGGCGATCGGCGATGTCGAGGATGCGGGGATCGTGGGTGACCATCAGCACCGAGATCCCCTGATCGCGGGCCAGCCCGCGGATCAGGTCCACCACCTCCCGGCCGGTGCGGCTGTCGAGGGCCGCGGTGGGTTCATCGGCGAGCAGCAGGCGCGGGCAGGCGGCCAGGGCGCGGGCGATCGCCACCCGCTGCTTCTGGCCGCCGGAGAGATCGTGGGGAAGCTTGTTCAGGTGATCCCCGAGGCCAACGGCCCGCAGCCATTCCCGGGAGACGTCGCGGCGGGCGCGGTAGGTCATGCCGTCCAACAGGTCGGCGCCCATCTGCACGTTCTGCTCAGCGCTCAGGCAGCGCAGCAGGTTGTGGCCCTGGAAAATCATGCCGATGCTGCGACGCAAGCGCTGGCGCTCGCTCCGGCGGGAGCCGTTCAGCTCCTGGCCCAGCACCTCCAGGGAGCCGGCCATCACCTTGCGCAACGCTCCCACCAGGGTGAGAAGGGTCGTTTTGCCACAGCCGGACGGACCGGTGAGCAGGACCACCTCACCCGGATGGATCGTCAGATCGACCCCCTGCAGAACCTGGCGACGGGTGGGTCCAACGCCGAACCAGTGGTCGAGCCCGCGCACCCGCACCGCCGCGGCCACGCCCCCAGGGCCGTCCCCCTCCCCGCCGCCGGTCAGCGGGGGGGGGCCGAGCACCGGAGCGAGGGCGTAACCGGAAGGGCCCATGGCTCAGAAGATCTCCGCCGGGTCGGCGTCCGCAAGCTTGCGCATCGCCAGCGCCGCCGAAGCCATGCACATCGTCAGAATCATGGCGAAGACGAGCAGGGAGCGATCCCACTGCATATAAACCGGCAGGCGCGTGCCTGAGCGTACGAGCACGTACAGGCCCTGTCCCGCGAGCCAGGCGGGCACGAAGCCCAGAACGGAGAGGAGAA
>JBIIND010000088.1:0-6679 GCA_044337665.1 Cyanobium sp. | reverse complement strand
AGCTTTTGGCCGTCCTCACACCCAAGCCCAGTCCGGTGCCGCTGGTTCGGATCGGCGGTGATCGGGATGGCGCCTATCTGGTACCCAGCGATCTCGACGGAGTCAAAGCTTGCTTCTCACCTGGGGTCAGCACCACAAAGTTGTTTGAGGATGAGATGGTGGAGCGGTACGCAATTCGTTGCCATCTGTGTGACTTCAGCAGCGATGTCGAGCGGTTGACGACGCCTCTGATCGCAGGGTGGCAAACATTTGACAAAAAGTGGTTGGACGTCGATGGGGGGCCTGAGAGTATAAGCCTTCAGGAATGGATTGATGTTTACGCACCAGATCCGGGCGATGATCTGTTGCTGCAGATGGATGTTGAGGCGGCTGAGTATCGCAATCTCAATCAGGCCAGCACGGAGACGCTGCAGCGTTTCAGGGTGATCGTCATCGAGCTTCACAATCTGGATCTCATGATGGATGATCAGCAGCGGGAGGTTGATCTGGCCCCCCTGCTTCGCAAGTTGGATGCCACGCATGTCTGTGTGCACGCCCATCCGAATAATTGCTGTGGAGATGTGATTGATCCCGAGTCCGGTCGGAACATTCCCCGTGTGCTTGAGCTCAGTCTCCTGCGCCGTGATCGGCTGGCGCCCCAGGGACAAACCGATCAGGGTTTTCCGCCTGCTCTGCCCCATCCTCTCGATATCCCGCGTAACGTTCTGGCGCTGCCCCCGCTGGCGCTGAACACGAACTGGCCTGGCGCAGCCACGTCAGGTCCCTCGGGATTGAAGAGGGTCCAGGATGAACTGGCGTACGTGAATTTCATGTGGAATGCCGACAAGCCCCTGTTGGATAACCATCGCCGATCGCAGGATGTGCTGCAGGCTGCGATCGAGAATCTCTACCGATCTACCACGGGCGACCTGCGAGGATCTGGGGTGGATCCCGCCCCGTCCGGCCGCCTTGATTGGGTCGATCTTGCCAGGGGTAAACCCTTCATCCTCAGCGATAGCTTTGCAGGCTTGCCGCGAGAGGGGGTGGTGCAGGATGGTGAGCCGTTCTTTTTCCATACGGCGATTGCCTGCGACCAGTCGATCACGATCGATCTCCAGCAGTCCTGTTCCTGGCAGGAGCTGGTGCTGAAGAACCGTAGCGACGGGTGGCAGGAGAGGGCCCAGCATCTTTTCTGGTGTGTGCACGAGGCCAACCCCTTCCAGGGTGAGCCCCTGTTCCCGGTGCTTGGCTCCGATTCCTTTCTGAACAGCCCAGATGGTCTGTCGACTACCCCGCTGCTGGGTAGGAAAGGGCGCTATCTGACGCTGTACTCGCCAGCGCTGACAGCCATCCACCTGAGTTCAATCCGGGTTTATGGCCGCCGTTGAAAGGAGGTGTTGGCGATGGTGGGTCGCCAACACCAGCCGCCGTTACCTTGGGGGCCTCAGTCGTCGGGCCCGTGCTGGCGCATGCGGGCGGACACCTGGGCTTCGGGATCGACCCCTTCGAAGGTGGGCGGCAACCAGACCCGGACCACCATCAGCAGGGCGGCGGTGGCAAGGAAGAGGCAGACCGCCAGGATCTGGCGCCAATCGGTCTCGAGAACCCCGCGCACGATCACCTCACGCAGAACGGAAACGATGGCGATCTCCACCGAAACACCGATCGAAACCCGCTGCTCCTGCAGGTAGATGATCAACAGGCGGAAGAGTTCCACCAGGATCAGGATGAAGAGGATGTCCGCGGTGATGGCATGGAACTCGGGGCGTTGCAGCAGGGAGGCGAAGATCTGCTGCAACTGCATCGCCATGACGCAGAACAGGCCGACACAGAGGGATACGGCGATCAGATCCTGCACCGCCTCCAGCGATTGCACCAGCTGGGGGCGCCGGAACAGCTGGTGCCAGGCCCGCAAATCGGCGGGTGGATCGCCGGGGGGCATGGGGAGCCGCGAAGCATCAGCGCTCGTGGATGGGGGAGAAATGGTGCGCATCGGCGAATGGCCAGGACCCGGAGATTACGGAAGTTGCTCTAATCGGTCAATGGACTTTTCATCCGGTTTACTGATCGCAGTCATTCAAAAACGCAACCCCCCCCCTTGCCCATGCCCAGCCCATGCCCAGCCCATGGCGGCCCGGGAGCCACCTTGGGCCCGTGCTTCACGGCGCAGCACGGGGGGCCGGCACCAGATTTGCCTCAAGAATTGTTACGGTTGAACCCTGTTCCCAGATCCCGCAGGCCCCATGCCCTGGACCGCTGACGCCATCCCCGACCAAAGCGGACGGCTTGCCCTGATCACCGGCGCCAGCAGCGGTCTGGGCCTGGAGACGGCCCGGGCCCTGGCGGCCCGCGGCGCCACGGTGATCCTGGCCTGCCGTTCGCGGGAGCGGGCGGAGCGTGCCCGCCAGGAGCTGCTCTCCGCGGTGGCTGCCGGTGGAGCCATCGACCTGCTCGACCTCGACCTCGCCGATCTGGCCTCGGTCCGCCGGGCGGCGGCGGAGGTGGCGGACACCTACGGGCGCCTCGACCTGCTGATCAACAACGCCGGGGTGATGGGTCTGCCCCGCACCCTCACCCGCGACGGATTCGAGCGTCAGTTCGGTACCAACCACCTCGGCCACTTCGCCCTCACCATCGCCCTGCTGCCCCTGCTGGAGGGGCGCCCCGATGCCCGGGTGGTCACGGTCACCTCCGGTGCCCAGTTCTTCGGCCGACTCGCCTTTGACGACCTCCAGGGCGAACGTCGGTACGACCGCTGGAAGGCCTATGGCCAGAGCAAGTTGGCGAATGTGATGTTCGCCCTGGAGCTGCAGCGCCGCCTGACGGAGGAGGGCTCCACGGTGCGATCCCTGGCGGCCCATCCGGGGGTGGCCCGCACCAACCTTCAGCCGGCGTCGGTGGCGGCCAGTGGGTCGTGGCTCGAACCGCTGGCCTACCGCCTGATGGCTCCGCTGTTCCAGAGCGCGGCCATGGGGGCCCTGCCCCAGCTGTACGCCGCCACCGCTCCGGAGGCCCGCCCCGGGGGTCACTACGGGCCGGACCAGCTGGGGGGCATGCGTGGCTGGCCCACCGAGGCTCGCACCGCCCCGGCGGCCCTAGATGCGGAGCAGCGCCTGCGGCTCTGGCAGGTGAGTGAGGAGCTCTGTGCGGCGCCCCGGGCGGCAGGCGCCAGCGCGGTCCCCGTCGCCCCCGTTCCCACCGCGTCGTAAGCGTTGCCGCCCCCGCCAACCCCTCCCTGAGCCATGCCTCACCACGCCGACCGCCCCACCAAGATCTGCGCCTGTTGCGCCAGGCCCTTCCAGTGGCGCCGCAAGTGGAAGACCGTGTGGGAGGAGGTGCGCTACTGCTCCGATCGGTGCCGCCAGCAGGCCCGGCGCCGCGGGGGCGTCAGCGGCCCTTCCCGTTGAACCACTGGCTGTACCCGCGTTCCATCTGGTCGATCTCCTCGCTCTGCACGCGCACCATGGCGGCCTCCAGCCGGCGCAGTTCCGGGTGTTGGGCCCGGCTCAGCGCCAGCTCCGCCATGGCGATCGCCCCCTCGTGATGGGGAATGATCCGGGTGATGAAGCGGGCATCCGCTGAGCGCTGGCCCCGCGGCCCCGGGCCCAGGGGGAGCGCGGAGGCCGGGGGGGAGAATCTCTCTCCGTCTCCGCAACGCCCGCCGACCGGTGCGGGGCCGCGTTCCCTGTCCATGAATCTCGCGGCATTTTTCCCTGAGGCGAGGCGAAGGGCCCGCCGGAGCCAGGGGCGTCCAGGGGGGCGATTGCGTGATGCGGGGGGAAAAAGTAGCGGTGGTCACCGTGATCCCGAAATCAATCCGCTCTTTGGGGAGCGGCACGCTTTTCTGGCTTCACTGGGGACAACATTGTTCGCCAGGGTTCATCGTGTTTGTCATCGAGGCGCTCCATCCCGACGGGTGGAGACAGCAGGGGCGCACCCAGGTGGAGTATTGGGCCCATCAGGAAGCCCAGGCGAGGTGTTGTTCCGACGGCCGCAATTATCGGATCGTCGACGAGCAGAGCCGACAGATCGTGGCCTTCGTCGACACAAGTTCCTGCGGGGCTTTCCTGGCGTCCCGCTGACGGCCCTGCTGCTCAGTGGGGTGCTGCTGCTGGGCCTGCTTCCGGTCCCGGCCCCGGCCAGCCCGCTGGGCACCCCCCACGCACCCCGGCTCGAGAGCAGCGAAGCCCTGGCCAGTCGCTCCCCCTGGAGCCGGCCGGAGCGCTATCCGCTGACCCTCCGGCCCCAGGCCGCTCTCTACCGTCCCAGCGCCGCCTGGATCGGCCGGCTGATCCTGCCGACGGCGCCGGACATCGCCGCCGCTGGGGCCCCGCGGGAGGACTGGGTCTGGATTGAGGTGGAGCAGGCCCCGGCCGACCGGCAGGCCCTGATCGGGCAGCGGTTGCGGCTGCGCTGGGCGGATCGGCCGGAGCTGCGGCGCCTGGTGGATACCGTCACCACCCCGATCCGCCTCGGGGCGGAGGCCCGCCAGGCGGCGGAGCAGGGCAACGTGGTGCCCACCCGTCTGGATGGGCGTCGTGTCGGGCCGCTGCAGTCCCTGGCGGGGGCCCGCCCCAGGGACGACCTCACCGTGGCGCTGGAGCAGGTGGCTGTGGAGGAGGGGTCGCTGCGCATCGGCCGCCCGCCGGTGCAGATCACGGGCCGCTGGCAGGGGCTGGTCACGCTGGTCGGCCCAGCCGCTGGCGCGGACCTCTGGAGGGTGCGGCATTACAACCCAGCCCACGGCGGCTTTGGTGGCGTGGGCGAGACCATTCGCATCCCCTCCCTGCCCCCCGATCGCTTCGGGCGGCGGCTGATCGATCCGGCGGGCCTGGGGAGTTCCCCCCATAACGCCAGTGGCTGGTTGATCCAGGGGGCGCCGGCCGCCGACGGGGTGTTCACGGTGCAGGCGCTGCTGCCCTATGCGCTGCTCCAGCTCCGCCCCAGCCGAGTGGTGAATGGCACCGATCCGGCCCTGGCCTTTGTGCGCCATGGCAGCTGGAGCCCCCCGCTGCGGCGGCGGGGCAGCCTGCACAGCACCGCCCTGATCCCCGACGGGAAGACGCCACCGCCCTGGGCGCCGGGGGAGAGGGCGCTGCTGATGCACCTGTTCGGCGGGATCGGCGGGGTGGATGGCGAGCCGACACCGGGCTGGACCGTGACCGGCCACTTCGCCTTCGGGGAAGCGGAGGTGGTGCGCGATGCCTTCACCGCGGAGCCGCGCCTGGCCCTCCGTTACCACCAGATCTACGCCAGCAACCCGAACGGAATCGTCTCCGGCAGCCAGGACTGGAGCGCCTACGCCGGCAGCCTGCAGCGGGGCTGGATCGGCCTGCGGCCCTTCTCCGATGTGCTGGTGCCGATCGGGGGGGCGCTGCTGGAGGCGATCGACCTGCAGGCCGAACTCCTGGCGGCCCGCTACCGCAGCGGCGACGGCAGCGGCGTGGCGTTGGTGACCCCCTCCACCTCCTGCGTGCAGGACTCCGGCCAGGTGCTGTGGATCGCCATCCGCCAGCTGCGCCAGACGGGGGATCGGGAGCCGATGTCGGCGTTGGATCGGGAGCGGTTGCGGGAGCTCGGGCTGGCCTTCGATCGGCTGCTCGAACCGTTCGGGCGGGTGCGGGGTGACTGGTACCGCAACGCCGCCAGCAGCCTGGCGGTCGGCACCGGAGCGGCCACGGGCGCCGCCCGGGGGCACGATCCGTTCGTGGCCAGCCAGAGGCTCCGGGACGCGCTGCTGAGCTGGCGCTCGCTCCTGCCCCGCAGCGCCCACGATCTGTTCGCCGCGGAATTCCTGCGGGTGGGCCTGCCCCTGCGGGTGCTGCGCACCAACCAGATCCCGGGGGCCGATGGGCGCCTGGAGCCGCTCCCCCCCACCGCCCTGTTCGGGATGGTGCCCGGGGTGACCACCCTGCTGGGCCGGCTGGGGGACACCCTGTTCCCCCTCTGGCAGCCGGCCGGTCATGGGGCGAGTCTGGGGATTGGGCTCGCCTATGGGGCGATCGCCCTGGGCCTGGCGCGCCGCCGCGGACGGTTGGCGCGCCCCTGGTGCGGACCAGTCCCCTGGCGGCAGGGGCCCCGCGCCGCTCGCCTGCTGGTGGTTCCGGCCTTCGTGGAGGAGCTGCTGTTCCGCGGGCTGCTGCTGCCCAGCCCGCTGGAGGGGGCACGACCGCTGGCGATGGCGCCCTGGCTGGCGCTCAGCGTGGGGCTGTTCGTGGCCTGGCATGCCCGCAGAAGCCGCGCCCTGGGGCAGGTGGGCCTGCTCGGATTCGCCTGCGGGCTGGTGGTTCTCGTCAGTGGATCGCTGTGGCCGGCGGTGCTGCTGCACTGGCTGGCGGTGCTCATCGGGGGGGAGGGGCTGGGGGCGGAGCGGCGGCCGCGGAATCCCCTGCGGTCAGATTGGCGCAGCCGGCCCTCGCCATGACCCCCATGCCCGCCGCCCTGCCCGCCATCCTGTCCGGCCTGTCCGTGGAGCGGTCCCTGACGCCGGCGGACTGGCTGCTGCTGCTCCATCCGGTGTTGATGATCCTGTTCGTCTACCCGGTGGTGGGCGCCACGATCCGGCTGGGAATCCTGGCGCGGGAGCGCCGCCTGGAGATCAACCCGATCGCCGCCACGGTGCCGGCGGAGCATGTGGACCACGGCCGCTGGGTGACCACCGCGGTGGTGGTGGCGGTGCTGCTGGCCCTGGCCGCCAACC
>JBIIND010000087.1:0-6695 GCA_044337665.1 Cyanobium sp. | reverse complement strand
TCCTGCTACGGGCGGTCTGCGAGAGCTTCCAGGACCGCAGCCGCATCGGCTGCGCCGTCACCGACGAGGGCGCCTGTCTGGCCTACCTGGCTCGGGAGCCGTACGAGCTGCTGATCTGCACCGACCACCTGGAGAGCGGCAACGGCTTCGAACTGGCCCGCCAGGCCCGCGAAGCCCAGCCCCAGATCAAGATCGTGGTGCTCGCCCTTGGCGACGTCATTCCGGCTGAATACGCCGAGGCCCCCTGGCTGGAGGCGGTGGTGGCGGAAGCGGATGTGGTCGATGACCAGCGCCCGCTGCAGGCGGCCGTCATGGCCGTGATGGGGCACCACTCCTATCGAAGCCCCTCCCTGCGAGGCGGCTCCCTCCCCTACCTGAGCTGCCCGCGCCTGACGCCCCGGGAGTATCAGGTGCTCGACCTGCTCGCCAGCGGCCTCAGCGACCGGGAGATCGCCCGCGAGCTGGTGGTGAGCGAGGAGACCGCCCGCACCTACACCAAACGCCTGCTGCAGACCCTCGACGTGAACAATCGCCTGCAGGCGGTGCTCAAGGGCATGCGCTGCGGCATGGTCCAGCTCTGAGACCCTTTGTCCCCGGATGGGGGGATCGGCGCAGGCTGGGGATGGCGGAGAGTGATGGGGCCCAGGAGCTGGTTCCACCCAGCCATGACCCTTTCTCCCCAGAGGCCCGACCCGGCGATGCCGGCCTCCGCAAGTGAACGGCTGACCATCGGCGAGCTTGAGGCCAGCTATTCCACCTACTGCAAGGCGCTGCGCCTGCTGATTCGCGAAGGTCGCAGCCTGGCGCGCATCCAGCGCACCGTCTGTTGGCAGCGTCTGGAATGCCTGCACCGCTGCTTGCCGGGTCAGTATCGCGAGCCGGATTACCTGTACTTTCTTTTGCGTCGCGAGCTGAACGGCGTGAAGTAAGCGCTGGTCGAAGGGATTCCCGTCGCTCCCCCCTGTTCGCTGTGAACAGAGTGCCGGACCGCTCCAACCCGAAAGTAAGAACTTTGGTGCGGCGGATGAGCGATCCCGGCCTGATCGACGCCGCCCACCTCGCCCGACTCAACGGGCGGCGCGACGGCCCCGCCTGGCGGCAGCTCGCGCTGCACCTCATGCTGCTGCTCGCGGGGGTGATCCTCTGGGGGGCTCCGCGGCTGGGGGGGGGTCTCGGGCCCGTTGTCCCCTGGCCGCTGCAGATCGTGGGGCTGCTGGGGCTGGGCTGGGGGCTCGCCTTTGCCTTCTGCGCCATGCACGAATGCGGCCACCGCACCGCCTTCGCCAGCCGCACCGTCAACGACCGCGTGGCCTGGTGGGCCGGGCTGCTGAGCTTCTACAACGCCGACTTCTACCGTCGCTACCACCAGTGGCATCACCGCTGGACCCACCAGCCAGGGCTCGACCCCGAACTGGAAGATCCTCCGCCCACCCATCTGGGGTCGTACCTGCTGGAGATCAGCGGCCTGCCCTGGTGGATCGGCAAACTCCGCAGCCACCGGCGCGGCCTGTTCGGTGACTTCTCTGGCTGCCCCTACATCCCCGCCGAGGCGGCCCCGGCCGTCACGGGCTCCCTGCGCCGCCAGTTCGCCCTCTACGGCCTGATGCTGCTGGCCTCCCTGCCCGGTGGGAACGGGGCGATCCTCTGGCTGTGGCTGCTGCCGCTGGCGGTGGGCCAACCGCTGCTGCGCTTCGTGCTGATGGCCGAGCACCAGGGCTGCTCCTTTCACCCCGACGGCCTGGTCAACACCCGCACCACCCTGACCCTGGCGCCGCTGCGCCTCCTGATGTGGAACATGCCGTTCCACGCGGAGCACCACCTCTATCCGTCGCTGCCGTTCCACGCCCTGGCGGCGGCCCACGGGCGGCTGGCGCCCCGGCTGGGTCATTGCGCGCCGGGCTATCTCGCGGTGCACCGCCAGCTGCTGGCCGACCTTCCGTCCCTGGGGCTCCCCGCCTCGACGACCCCGGCCACGGCGCGATGAGCCGTGCGCCGGACCATCGCTTCCCCCTCGGTGATTTCCCCCTGCACGGCGGCCGCGTCCTGCCGGATGCCCATCTCGCCTACCGGGTGCACGGCGAACCGGCCCCAGGCGGCGCCAATGTGATCCTCTATCCCAGCTCCTACGGCGGCTGGCCGGACGACCTGGACTGGCTGGTGGGCCCGGTGTTCGATCCCGGGCGCTGGTGTGTCGTCCAGGTCAGCCAGTTCGGCGGCGGCCGCTCCAGCAGCCCCAGCAACAGCGCCCTGGGCCTGCGGGAGAACGGTTGGAGCCTCAGCCACGTCGACAACGTGCGCGCCCAGCGGCGGCTGCTGGAGGAGCGGTTCGGCGTCGAGGCCCCAGCCCTGATCTACGGCTGGTCGATGGGGGCCCAGCAGGCCTACCACTGGGCCGTGCTGGAGCCGGAGCGCACCGCTCGCCTCTGCTGTGTGTGCGGCACCGCCCGCACCACCCCCCACAACCGCCTGTTCCTGCTCAGCCTGCGCCAGGCCCTCACCGCCGATCCGGCCTGGAATGGCACCGGCTTTGACGGGATGCCGGAGAAGGGCCTGCGCACCTTTGCCCTGATCTACGCCAGCTGGGCCGCCAGTCAACCCTTTTACCGCCGCGGCCGGCACCGCGAGCTTGGCTACGCCGACGTGGACGACTACGTGGAGCGCGCCTGGCTGCCGGCCTACCGCCGCCATGATCCCCACGATCTGGTGGCGATGCTGGATGTCTGGCTGGCCAGCGATGTGGTGGTGGCCGCCTCCCTGGCGGAGCCGGGGGCCGACGACCCGGACGACCGCGCCCTGGCCGCGGCCCTGGGGCGCATCCGAGCCCGCACCACCGTGGTGGCGGCCAGCCACGACCTCTACTTCCCCCCCGAGGACTGCGCCGCTGAGGCGGCCCTGATCCCGGGCGCCCATTTCGAGCAACTCGACTCCGACCTGGGGCACCGGGCCGGCAACCCCCGCGACGCGCCGGCCGAGCAGGCCCGGCTGCGGGCCGCCGTCGAGCGGCTCCTGGCTGACTGATCCGCGTCCCCCACCTTCCGGCCCTCCGCCTTCCCCATGACCGACCTGGCCCGCTTCGCCGCCGACCACGGTGTCTGCCACTTCCTGTTCTCCTTCAGCGATCTCTTCGGCGTGCAGCGGGCCAAGCTGGTGCCGGCGTCGGCCGTTGTGGAGCTGGCCAGGGCCGGGGCGGGCTTCGCCGGCTTCGCCGCCTGGCTGGCGATGTCACCGGCCGACCCCGATGTGCTGGCCTTCCCCGACCCGCAGAGCCTGATGGTGCTCCCGTGGCAACGGCAGGTGGCCTGGGTGGCCACCGATCTGCGCCAACGGGGGAAGCCGCTGGAGCAATCGCCGCGGTTCGTGCTCCAGCAGCAGCAGGAGCGAGCGGCCCAGCGCGGGCTGCAGCTGCGGTCGGGGGTGGAGGCGGAATTCTTCCTGATGGATCCCGACGCCGACGGTATCGCCGATGCCCGCGACCGGCAGAGCAAGCCCTGCTACGACCAGCTGGCGCTGATGCGCCACTACCCGCTGATCGCCGAGCTGATCGCCGCGATGGAGGAGCTGGGCTGGCGCCCGTACCAGGCGGATCACGAGGACGCCAATGGCCAGTTCGAAATCAACTGGGGCTTCGCCGATGCCCTGACGACAGCCGACCGCCACGCCTTCTTCCGGGTGATGGTGGCCAGCCTGGCGGAGAAGCACGGCCGCCGCGCCAGCTTCGCCCCCAAACCCCTCGCCGAACTCACCGGCAACGGCGCCCATCTCCACCTGTCCCTGTGGGATCGTGCGGGCCGCAATCTTTTCCCCGACCCCAGCGGCCCCCTGGGCCTCTCCCCGCTCGCCTACCACTTCCTCGGCGGGCTGCTCGCCCACGCCCCCGCCCTCTGCGCCCTCACCAACCCGGTGCCGGCCAGTTACCGGCGGCTGGCCCGGACCCCCACCAGCTCCGGCGCCACCTGGTCCCCGGCCTGGATCAGCTACGGCGGCAACAACCGCACCCACATGGTGCGCATCCCGGACGACCAGCGGCTGGAGCTGCGACTGGCTGACGGCGCCGCCAACCCCTACCTGCTGCAGGCGGCGGTGCTGGCCGCCGGGCTCGACGGCCTGGAGCGCCAGCTCCCGCCCGGAGAGCGCAGCGACGCCGATACCTATGCCGTCCCTCCCGATCCGGCCCATGGGCGGCCCATGCCCAGGAGCCTGGCCGAAGCCCAGGAGGCGTTCCGGCAGGACACGGTGTTGCGCCAGGCCCTGGGCGAACCCTTCTGCCAGGCTTGGGAGGCCCTGGCGGGCAGCCGCGGCGACGAGTGAACGCCGCACCCCGCAGGAAGGCTGCCCCTAGGCTTCGCCGAACAAAACCCTGTGGATGGTCCCGGTCGCTCTGGAACTCCTCGCGATCCTGCTGCTGATCGTCGCCAACGGGGTGTTCTCCGGTGCCGAGATCGCCGTGGTCTCCTCCCGCCGGGTGCGGCTGGAGCAACAGGCGGAGAAGGGTGACCGTCGGGCGCGGGCGGCCCTGACCCTCTCCCGCCAGCCGAACGAGTTTCTCTCAACGGTCCAGATCGGCATCACCCTGATCGGCATCCTCAGCGGCGCGGTCGGCGGCGCCACCCTGGCAGGCCGGCTTCGGCCGCTCCTCGATGCCGTGCCACCGCTGCGGCCCTGGAGCGAGGCCCTCAGCCTGTTCGCGGTGGTGGCGCTGATCACCTATTTCTCCCTGGTCATCGGGGAACTGGTGCCCAAACGCATCGCCCTCAGCGATCCGGAGCGGATGGCCTGCGCCCTGGCCCGCCCGATGCGCGCCCTTTCCCATTTCTCGGCCCCCGTGGTGCGCCTGCTGGG
Organism: Cyanobium sp.; assembly: GCA_044337665.1. GTDB lineage: Bacteria > Cyanobacteriota > Cyanobacteriia > PCC-6307 > Cyanobiaceae > Cyanobium. The sequence continues at coordinate 1,856 of JBIIND010000087.1, read as the reverse complement.
CCTCTCCACCGACACCCTGCTCAACCTGCTCGGCGTCCACCCCTCCGGAGAGCCGGAGATCACCGAGGAGGAGATCAAGGCCCTGATCCGCCAGGGGGCGCAGACCGGGGTGTTTGAGGAGGCGGAACACGAGATCGTGCAGCGGGTGCTGCGGCTGGCCGACCGGCCGATCCGGGCGACGATGACGCCCCGCACCGAAATCGACTGGATCGACAGCGAGGCGGAGGAGGAGGACAGCCTGCGCACGATCCTCGAGGGGAACCATTCCCGCTTCCCGGTGGGGCGCGGCAGCCTCGACGAATGCCTCGGCGTGATCCGCGGCCGCGCCTTCCTGGCGGCCCGCCTCAGCGGCCGGCCGGTGGATCTGGAGCCGCTGCTCCAGCCCCCCCTGTTCGTGGCCGAGAACGCCCGTGCCCTGGCGGTGATCGAGCAGTTCAAGCAGACGGGGGTGCACATCGCCCTGGTCACCGACGAGTACGGCGGCATCGAGGGTCTGGTGACCCTCAACGATCTGATGGAGGCGATCGTGGGCGAGTTGCCCTCCGCGGAGGATGAGGAAGATCCGATGGTGATCGAGCGCGAGGATGGCTCCTGGCTGCTCGATGGCGCCCTGCCCATCGCCGCCTTCATGGATCTGGTGCAGCGGGGTGACTGGTCGGAGGAGAAGGCCGGCGGCTTCCACACCCTTGGCGGCTTCGCCATGCATCGGCTCGGCCGCATCCCCCGCGCCGGCGAACACTTCGCCTGCGATGGCCTGCGCTTCGAGATCGTCGACATGGATGGCAACCGGGTCGACAAACTGCTCGTGCGCCGTCAGGAGCGGGGCGATCCAATCCTCTGAAGCGGCCCGCCCCAGCCATTGCCCCGCCAGGGTCGGTGCCAGGGGCAGGAACGGGGATGTTTGGGCCCGAGCACCGGGCGCTGCGGCGCCGGGCCATCGGCATACGATCCGCTCCAGAGTCGGCGCCAAGGTGCGCACCCCCCATGCTGATCGGCGAGGTGTTTCTGGAAACGATGGCCACCGGCATCATCACCCAGGAGGAAATCGACTGGCTCACCACCAACCAGGGCAGCTTCAGCCGAGAGGAGGAGGCCAAGGCCCTCAAGATCGGCCGCCTTCTCGATGAGGGGCAGATCCAGATCGGTTGCCGGCTGCTCGGCAAACCCACCCCTTCTCCCGCGTCCTGATCCCTGGCGGGACCCTAGGGACCGGCGCCCGCCAGGTCCTCCCCGTCCCGGAGCGCTCCGCCGCAGCTGGAGCCGGCCCCCGCGGTACAGCCATAGCAGTGATCCGCGGTGCGGATGGGCGCCCCGCAGGGATCCCACTCCAGCAGGTCGCGCAGGTGGGGCCGGGTGCCGGCCGCCAGACCCATGCGCAGCTGTTGGTTGAAATCGCAATCGTGCAGCCAACCCTGCCAATCGACGCTGATCAAGGAGCGGCACATCACCGCTTCCAGGTTCTCGGCCCGGTGGGCCTCCCGCAGGGTCTGCCGGTAGTGCTCCAGAGAGCCGCTGAGCTCCAGCGCCGCCGCAAACCGCTGGATGGGCATGTTGGCCAGGGCGAACAGGCTGGTGAAAGTGATGGCGTACCGCTCCGCCAGCACCCGCCGGTAGTCCGCCTCCAGGGCGGCCTGGGGTGGGGGCAGGCTGGCGCCCTGGGGGTTGTAGACGAGATGGAGCTCCAGGGGGCTGCCGGGGCGGCCGTAGCCGAGGGCGTTCAGGGTTCGCAATCCGGCGATGCTGGCGGTGAACACCCCGTCGCCCCGCTGACGATCCACGTTCTGCTCCAGGTAGCAGGGCAGGGAGGCCACCACCGCCACCCCCTCGCCGGCCAGGAATTCGGCCAGATCCTCCTG
>JBIIND010000086.1:0-6699 GCA_044337665.1 Cyanobium sp. | reverse complement strand
CCCGGCACAGCGGTGCCAGCCACTCCCGCAGCTCCACCTCCCCCGCCTCGGCCAGGCGAGGATCGGCGCGGAAGATCCAGCGGTCGTCGCCCGCCAGATCCGCCGCCTGCCAGCCCAGAAAGCGCGAGGGGATCTGGGTCATCGACGCAGCAGAACCAGCATGTGCAGTGGCAGACCCTGCAGCGGTCCGAAAAACTCCGGATCCAACGCGAGGTGCGCCGCCGTCACCCCCAGCTCCTCCACCAACGGCAGCCGCTGCCAGCCGGTTTCGGCCAGCAGCCCGAAGGTATCCGCCCAGGTTTTGTGGAGGGAACGCACGGGATTGGCGATGCCATCGCGGCGCCAGATCCGGCCCTCAAAGCAGCGATCCGAGCTGCCGAGGTAGGTCTGGCCCGCCGGGTCCAGATAAAAAGGCGGCTCGGGACCCCGCAGGAAGGCCAGCGATGGGTGGGGCAACGTGAACAGAAAGAATCCCCCCGGCCGCAGCGCCGCGTGCACATGCGCCAGCACCCTGGCCATCGCCGCCAGGGGCAGATAGTTGAACAGGAACACCGCCAGCGCACCATCACAGGAGCCCGCCGGCAGCTGGGCGGGATGCGCGAGGTCGGCCTGCGCGTAGTGGAGCGGGCCGCCCCGCTCGGCCGCAAGGGGCCCGGCCTGGCGCCGGGCTGCCGCCACCATCGCTTCTGAGAGATCGAAGCCCTCAATCCGCCGGGCTCCCAGCGCCGCCAGCTGGCGGCCCACGTAGCCCTCGCCGTCCCACAGGTGGAGACCGGCCACCTCGCCCACCGCCGCGATCACCCGCTCCCGCGCCGTGAAATCGCTCAACAGCAGGGGCCCATCCCGGCGCCAGTCGCCAGCGGCCGCGTCATACATCGCCCGGGTGTCGATCGTCATGGCCTGCGCTGGCACGCCCGTTCATGCAGCCAATTCCAGAAGCTGTCGCGCAGGGCGAGGGCCTTGTGCATACCCCGGGCCAGATCCTCCCGGCCGCGCTCGCTGGCGGCACAGGCGATGGCGATCTGCCGCAGGCTGGCCTGGTGGGCATCGTCCACCGCCGTGTGCAGGGGGAAGAACACGGTGTCGCGAGGATGGAGGTCACCACGCCGCTCGATCGCGACGACGAAGGCCTGATAGAGGGTGGAGACGATCGCTTCGGTGCCCAGACCCAGGGCACCCACCGCCTCGGCGGCGCTGCCCTGACTGAGCACCGCCAGCAGCATCTCCCGCCAGCACACCACCTCCAGCTCCTCCGGGCCGTCTTCGCGGCCCGTTGCGCCCACGGCGTGGCGGAATCTCTGGAACAGCTGCGGATGGGGAACCCCCACGATCCACTCCGCCGCGATGCCGACCCCCGCCAGCGCTTCCAGCTCCTCCGCTCCGTACTGGCCGGATTCCTCGATCAGGTTCTCCAGCAGGGCGGTCCGATGGGCGGGAGTTTCCAGCCGGGAGATCAGGGCGGTGAGATAGCGGGGGAAGTGGGCCACGTATCCCTGGTACTGGTGGGCGAAATCCATCAGGGCCCAGTCGGGGTCGGGGAGGGTGCCGTCGGAGAGGGCGGTCAGGTAGGGGTGGTGCACCGCCCGATGGTTCAGGGCGGTTGCGCTCAGGGCGTCCACGACCTCCTCCGCACTGATCTGGGCATCGACGCCTTTGCCTTTGAGGCGGGTGCGCCGGTCGTAATCGCCAAGCACCGAGCTGGTGAGACCGAAATCGGTGATCGCCAGCAGGTGCAGCTCCTCGCCGCTGGAGGTGTTGAGGCTCTGGTGCACCTGCCAGCGCGGCACACAGGCCACATCCCCCGCCTTCAGGGGCAGCGTCTCCGTGCCGATGCGCAGCTCCCCCTCGCCCGCAAGCACCAGGAACAGTGACTCGTGGGCGTGGCGGTGGCATTCATTGCGGGCCCCGGGCGCGATGCGCACCAGGCGGGGATCGATCACCTGGAGGTGGGCCAGCGGGAGGCGCTGGACGCTGAAATCAATGGAGAGCGCTGGGTTGTGATGGTGGTAGAGGCTCTCGTAATGGTCAGCCAGCAGGTCGGACGCGGAAACGACCGAGAGTCCTTGCCCAGTGTCAAGGACGGGACCCTGACGCTCACGGATTCGCTCCAGCAGGGTGTCGGTACCCATCGGCAAGGGGAACGGATTCGGAAATCAAATGCGATTCTTGCATCACATGGGTGCGGTCTCCCGGGGTGGGGATCCGTCCGCGCTGGGCATCAGACAGGACATGGCGCCAATCGGGGTGGGCCCCGAGCCGGACGGATGAATGTCCAGGGTGCTCCTGTCAACCCGCCATTCAGACCTGATCACCGTCCGAATGCATCCGTTACTGGCTCGTAGAAGGAAATCAATGCCTCATAGACTAAACAATTGTCCTGCCCGTGTCTTTCGACTTGACCAAAATCCCAACGAGAAGATTTCCATTCCAGAGCTCGATATCATTTCTGTTTCGCCACTTGCTTACCCTGTTACGTCGATTGCGCTGGCTTCGCGATGATCTTCCCTTCGGACCCGGGGGATTGCGGATCCAACATTGCGGATTTCGGCCAAATATGGAGGTGACGGTTCAATGCACCCACATCGTTTCCCCCAGCTTCCCGAACCAGACACCACCAGGCCGTTATCCGAACTCCCTCGGGGCGAAGTCTGATGGCAAGGGCTGCATCGATGTTGTCTGGGGCGCAGCCGTGACCGTTTGCCAAGCGGATCCGGCAGCTCGCCTGGAGATCAAGTTCAAGCACACGTTGATCAACGAAGACTGCTTTGATCTCATCGTGGTTGATTGTGGAGGGCGGCGCATCGCTTAAGGGTCGGCTTATGGATCACCCCTGGCAAAGATGTGGGAGGTATGGGCTGGGCTGTTCAGACGGCAGCGCACTCTGGAATGTGGCCGACTGGCATGGGCTGAGGAATCGAGACTGGGCGGATTAAGAACCGATGGGCGAAATATTCCGGCTGCGGACCTTGCGCCGAAGGCGCTGCAATTTCCTGGAAAACCACATCCATACACCCACACCACTTAAGGCGAGGGGGGAGGGAACCTGAACCGCCTCTATCTCCTTAATCATGAGATCATGAAGCTTCGGATAGTCATCAATACTAGTAGGGGTGATGGTTGGATCGCCAAACAAGACTTCCACATTGATATTTGTTGCACCACCACAAAAGTCTCACCCTGAATCAGGTCTAAGCCGGTTGAGATTTGGCAAACAATGTCCACTGCGAACCGTGAGGACAGCCACCGGATCCAGTCCTGGGTGTCAGGCAGAGCCTTCACTGCAGGGCATCAAAACTACCGACGTTGAACCGACTCCTCCGGTTCCAGATTCAGTGCGCCGGACCCCGCAGCTTCTGCTGGGGCCACTGGGTTCGAAGCGGCCATCTGCTGGGGGGCCGCTATGCGGAGCCATCGCAGCCAGACATCACGGAATAGCTTGCGGGAGCGTGGTGACCTATAATTAACCAAGCATGACTAATGCCGATCTCGCCTGTCACAGCCAGGAGTAGCGAGCCAACCAAGCTGGCGAATGCGGAGAATATGGTTTGAGATTACCAACAGTGAAGGGCGTGGGGACGGGAGCCTCAGGGCTCCGTGACGGCCGTACTGGAGGCTGGCTTGAGAAAACCAACAACAAGCAACCGCCATGCACGGCTGCATACAAAGCCGACCAGCACGAGAACAGAAAACTGCTGGCACAGCCATTGAACGGCAGTCTCTACGAACGCCGCCGGAGAAAATCAGATCACCACGGCTGGCTGCAATATTGCGAGTATATGGAGTCAAAGGGATTCCCATCAAGGGGCTGGGGCTCGTAGGGATTCTGAGCCTGGTCAAGCATGCGGGTGGACTCGATTGGATTAGCCTGAGATGGCGAAGAATGGGAGCGTTCGGTATCACGGCACAATTCAGACTCTCGAAGCCAATCACTGGTGGAGCGTCGTTCACCGCGATTTGCGCTGTACGTTTCGCCGCTGGACAGAGATTGCCAGTCGTCAGATTTACGAGAGACGATTTTTATTTTGCCCTCAATGACGGAAACAACAGAGCCCGAGGCCTCATTCTCAAAGGCAACAACAGTCCTGTCCCTACCTTCAGGAATCAACAGTGAATCGCCAGGCGAAAGAACCTGGACCACGCAATTCGTTGATTGACCCACGAGAGAATTCAGAAACCCCATCAAAGCATCTTGATCCCGTAGCTTTTTGATGGTCTCACCACAAAGAGCGAACGCTCTTGATCGACTGGAAGTCCATTCACCTTCACTCACCACCATGCAAGCGGAGGAAGCAGCCTGCTCGCACCGATCCATCGCCGTCGCACAGGGGCTGGAGAAAAACAGGGAAACCATCGTATGCGCATTCTCTCCCTGCTCATCGGTGACGCTGCAGACACGAAGAAATTGTGTGATCTGAGCCAGGGAATCGGAAAGCAAATTCCCATGGGCAGCACTAGCAATCAAGGCCCTATCCCTAGGAGCAGCGCTGATTCTCTCAAGATTGCCACGCACAACCACACCTGGAGGCATGCAGCCCCTACTGATGCCATTGCCCCATGCAATAAACCCGGAACCCGATACTTCGCAGGGCAACCTCCAAGCTGTTCGCTGTGACAATCCAACCAACTGAGCCAGTAAATCCGGTCCGATTGTTTTTAGCGTCGCACGAGACATACTCCTTGCCGGCACGATGATGACGTCGAGACTGCGCATTTTTTGATCCCTGGAAGCTGGGATGCTGGTGCGATTCGGGCGCTTGATCATGATATTGGTGTTCGGAGTTGCCTCAATCACCACGGCGCCCGTTGGCGGCGCAGCCCGAACGGTGAGTGGGCTCGCGAGGGCAATCGCTACACAGCAAGGCAAGGAAATCCTGCGGATCGTCATCACCAAGACTTTCTGAACCTTCTTTTTCCCAGAATGCCAAGATGGGGTGCTCATGGTTTCCGTGCTGGTGACTTTGCTGAGGTGAGTCTGTTGGAGCTGGCCTGACAGTGCGTGTAGCGCCTGGCAACATCAGCGGATCCGGCATCAAACCACCAGAACCCAAGCGTTCTCATCGAATCGAAACGGGTGGGATCACTAGGGTTTGGATTGGCCGTTGAACGAATGGCTGTACAGTTCTGATCATAGGTATCTTCGTAGTCATAGCTTCCATCGTCTTTCTTTTTGAACAGGGCGCATTGCTGGAGGGTGGCCTGGCGCCACCACTCCTCAAGCTCTTTCAACAGGTTGCATGGGATCATCCAGGCCTCCTTCTGCGAATCGATCGTGCCGGGATTGCCATCCGGCAGATCAGCACCTGCACCGTTGGCGTTCAGCAATAGCGCCACTGTATTTCTAAGCGCCCCTTCCGTGAAGCGCTTGTGCAGGGGGGACATTGGTGCGTCGTAGTAGCGCTGGCCGAATCGTCTGGATTCAAGGTCTTGCTTGAGCTGCTTGAGGGGGAAGGGAGCGCGCTCCCTATGCAGCAGCTGGACGACCTGTCGTTCGGCGGCACAGAACTCGGCATTCGCCTCGCTGGGCGTGGTGCATTGAAAGGCGTCGTCGAGCGTTGCGCGCTGATCGGTGCTGTCTGCTTCGGGAAAGCTGGCGACCAGCAGCCTGCGGCGTTGTTCATGCAGCGCCTTGAGCGCAGCTTCGATATCAGCCGTTGATCCGGTGAGGGACGCCCTGGCGGTCAGGAGATTGGCATAAAGCCGTGGATTGAGGCGTATCCAGCCAAGGGCTCCGACGACACCCACACCGATCAGCACCAGGATTCCCGCCTTCGTGACGGCCGCCTGCAACCCGCGAACCCGTTCGCTTCTGCTGCTGAGCTCCATGAACGACCGGATCTCGGGGCTGATGGCAGCCGGCCGTTCCGCCAGCCAGCGCCTGGCCTTCTCAAGCTTGTGGCCGCGCAGGAGCAGCTCCGACGCCTCGGCTGGGGTTTCCTGTTGCGTTTGCTGCCACTGCTGATAGTCGCGCTGGATCTGGTCGATGCCGATGAGGAAATCGCGCGCGTCCTCCAGCCAGGCGCGCAGCTGCGGCCACACGCGCAACAGAGCCTCATGGGCCACCTCCAGCGTGCTCGGCTCCCCTTCGGACTGACGGCGCACCAACAGCCGGGCCGTCACCAGGGCCTCCAGCAACGGCCGAGCCGACACGGGCAGGGCGTCCCAGCGGGCGGCGCGGCGGGTGAAGGCCCCCTGATCACTGAAGGTGACCATGGCCGGGATGAAGGCATCCCGCAAGGCCTGCAACTGCGCAGGGGTGGGCTCGGGTGTCAGGGCCTGATGGGCGGCCTGGCGCACCGCGTTCTCCAGGGGCGAGAGGCCGGCCGCCTGATCGCCGAAGGCCAGGTAGTCGCTCAGCGACAGGAGGCCATCCACGCCGAAGCGCACGTAAAGCTCCTTCAGGGCGAACGCGAGCAGCGGCAGGGCGTCTTCAGTGGCGGTGTCGCGGATCGCGCGCTCCACGAAGGCCGCTTCCACGCTGAGCCCTACCACCCTGGCGGGGCCTTCGATGATCTCCCGGTAACGGTCGATCGAGAGGGGGCCGAGCGGCAGGGTTTCGAAGCGGTTCGCCAGGATCGGCAGGTCCTGCAGGGCGCCCATCGCATCGGCGCGGATCGTCATCAGGGCCTGCAGCGGCACCGGCGCCGTGAGCGCCGCCGCCAGCACCGCCAGGAAGCGCTGGCGCTCCTGCTCCTCGGCCAC
>JBIIND010000085.1:0-6759 GCA_044337665.1 Cyanobium sp. | reverse complement strand
ATCCCCCACTCCGGATTGGCCATGGGATCCACCTCGATCGGCTCGCCAGGGCCGGAGAGGATGAGGGTTTCGGCACTGCCATCCCCCAGGTCTTCGCCGGTTGCCGTCACCAGGGCGGCGGAGGGCACGGCGGCCGATCCCAGGGCCGCTTCCGCGGGGCTGCGGGTGGTGGTGAGGCTTCCGCCCCCCAGCGCCGCCGGCAGCACCACGGTCTGCTCCGAAGCGGTTCCCTCCAATCGGGGTCGACCGCCGGGGCTGATGCCGAGGCCATAGCTGCTGACCAGCACGGCCCGCTCGTCGACCTCATCCGCGGGCAACAAGGTGCTGCGGACCTCGTAGTAGGCCGTCAGCCGCGCGGTGTGGTTCTGGGCCGCGGACCAGAAATTGACCGATTCCTCCGCCGTCAACTGGCGCGGAATGATCTCGATGCGATTGTGCTGGCCCCGCATCGCGGCATCGAAGACCGGCTCGGCGGTCAGGCTGAGCGGTGGACGCATCGCCAGGCTGTCATCGATCGCCGGAAAGTCGTGCAGCGTTTTCATCGCCAGCCCCATCAAGCGCTGCTGCCCGGCGATGTCAGGTGGATCCTCCTTGGTGAAGTGAGCGGTGAGGGCGTAATAGAGAATCAGCGCCAGGGGGGATTCCTTGATCGGGAAGGAACCGAGCCCATCGCGGGCGAACTCATTGCGCTTGGAGGGGTCTTCAATGGCGTGATAAAGATGCAGGTTGAGGGTGCTCGTGCCCAGCTCCTCCGCGCGCTCCGGTGGCAGGTCGGTGACGGTCGCGATGATGCCGGAGATCCGCCAGATGTTGTAACGCAACAGGGTGCGCAGGGACGCGGTCACCGCATAGAGATTGCTGACGGGCATCCTCAGCGCCTCCTCAGGCTGTAGATCGTCTGCGGGCGGCTGCTCGGTTCCAGATCCCCGATCAGTGACGCTTCCCTGGCGGTGGCCGGACGGCGCGGGGCCGGGGGATCACCGCCGGCGGCAGTCGCCGCCGGGCGGGGCGTGGCTGGGGCTGAACCGGGGTCGATGTGCTCTCGCTCCCGCTGCAGCGCGTCGCGCACCCACCGCTCGATCTCGGCCCGATCGGGAACGCTGGCGGCCAGGGGCCCGATCGGGGGAGCGATCGGCAGCGGCGGAGCTGGGAGCAAGGGAACCCGTTCCCGCGTGGGCGGGGGGCTGGGCGGCTGGGATGGCTCCCGCGTTGCCGCTTTGGGTTGCGCGGCCGGTTCGGGCGGCAGGGGGGAGCGCTGGCGGATTTCCGGCCTGAAATGGTCGAGCCCATCCCCATGGGGCGGCAGGGTGAGGGGTGGCGCAGGCGCCTGCGCGGCTGTTGGTGGAGGGGCGGAAGCGGGCAGCGCCTGCCCCCGTGAGGGGGCGCTCGCTGCGGGGGGCGGCGACGACGGAACGGAGATCGCGGCCGGATCCAACGCGGGCGGCTGACCCGCCCGGGGCTCCGTGGCTGACGGAGCGCCCACCACCGGGGTGGGCCTCCGGCCGCTGGCCCTGGCCAGGGGTGAGGCTGGGGCCTGGGGCTCGGGCCGCGGTTCGTCGTGCGCCCTGCGGGGCTGGCGCCACCACCCCGCCGAGGGATCGGAAGCTTGGGGAGTGGGCGCTGCTGGGGGGACGCTGCCCTGCGGCGAAGGTGAAGGGGGAGCCTCGAGCGGCACGGGGCTCTCGGATTCGGCCGGTTCGGCCGAATCGGCCCACTCCGGCGGCATCCCGAGAATGCCGAAATCCCTGGCCAGGGCTGGATTCATCAGCCTCTGGTCGAAGGAGAGCAGGGGGGATCCCAGGGTGGGTCCGGGCGCCACCTCCGTCGCGCCCAGGGTCGGTGGCGCCGGTGGAGCCGCCGCGGCACCCCGATCGAGCAAGCGTTGCAGGTAGCGGCTCACCGGAGGGGCCTCGCGCGCAGTGCGCTGCTGCGTTCGGTTTCGATCAGGGAGGCGAAGGCGCGCCGATCGTCCCGGGGCAACGCCAGGATCTCCCCGTGGGACCACCCGTAACGCCCGGCGATCAGATGGGTCTCCCGGATCAGGAAGGGGCGGTCGTTGGCGATGGTGCGCACCAGGAAGCGCGGCAGGTCGAACTCCAGCTCCTGGGCCTCGCCGCAATGGGGGCAGAGCGTGTCCAGGTCGAAGGCAAGGATCGGAGCGGCGCGCTCCAGAAAGGCGGCGATCTCCAATTCCGCGGCCGCGTCCGGCGGGGCGTCGCACAGCGCCGAGAGCAGCGCGGAGGCTTCGCCACCTGCCAGATCTCCGATCCGGGGCGCCCGCACCCGTCGTCCGGCGACCCTCCAGGAGCCGTCGATCAGCGCCGTGCCGAGGCCATCGGCCTCGGGATCCTGCGCCGCGATCACCTCATCGATCCCCAGGTTGAACGCAAAGGGCTCGCCGCAGCCGGAACAGGTTGCCTGGCAGGCGGCGAGCGGCCCGACCTCCATCCGGTACACGTCGGCCAGGAGACGGTCGTGCACGGCGACCGGGAGCGAGGCCAGATCAACCGGGTGGCCATCCGGCCCGGCCAGCAGTCTCGCCAGCAACCAGGTCGCCGCCCTGGGGTTGTCCGGATCAAGGGCGGCTTCGTCCAGGCCTGTGAGACGCCGCAGCAGGAACGGCATGGCCGGCAGCGACGGAATGGCGACGACGCAGGGGCGATGCGCCGCGAGGCGGGTCATGTCTCGGGCTGCTCCACGACCGCTTCATCGCGCATGAAGCCCTCGTTCTGCAGCACCAGCGACTCAAAGGCGACGCCATTGCCATTGGCATCCAATTCGGGAACGGCGGTGAATTCGCTGACCCAGCAGCGGAAGGCATTCCAGGCCTTCACCTTCTGGCCCTGGAGGTTGTAGAGCTCAATCGTGATGTCGCGGCGGAAGTTCTTGAGGCTGATCAGACCCGCCCCTTCCGGGTGGTAGACCGACAGGGCCCAGTCCTCAAAGGCGGTGTCAAAGGTGATGCCGCGCTCGATGGTGATCGGCTCGAAACTGGTCAGGCCCGGCGAGATTCGCTTGGTGGAGAGATCACCACCATCGCGGTGCGTCACCGGTTCGATGGTGCGTTTCAAGCCACTGACTTTGCTGACCCCAGCCACCACCACCCCCGAGAAGAGAATGCGGAAGCGGAAGTTTTTGTAAGGGTCGATGCGGGAAGAGTTGACGGTGAATTGCATCGGCGATGCACTCCTTGCTGGTTGGGTGGTTCCCTGGTGTCAGGGGTGGGGTCAGATCTGAACCTGTCCGGCGATCTGGCGAACGGTGAGGACGACAAACTCGGCCGGCTTCAGAGGGGCGAAGGCCACGATCACATTGACGATGCCGAGATTGCGGTCTGTCTCTGTGGTGGTGGTGGCATCGCAAAGAACGTAATAGGCATCAGCCTTGTTGCGGCTGGCGAAGGCACCCTGTCGCATCAACCCATTCATGAAGCTGCCTGCCGCCAGCCGGATTGAGGCCCAGAGGGGTTCGGCATTGGGCTGAAAAACGGCAAATTTCAAACCGCGATAAAGGCTTTCTTCGATGAAGAGCATGGTGCGGCGGACGGGGATGTATTTGTCGTCGATGTTGCCGGTGTCATCGGCACCCACCATCATGCGCGCTCCCCAGGAGACGACTCCGGAAGGAAAGAGCCGGATCGCATTGAGCGCCCTGGGATTCAGTTCTCCGTTCTCCTCATCGCTGATCACGCGGCTGAGGCCGACGACGCCCCGGATGGTGGCCTCCAGCCCCGCCGGTGCCGTCCAGACGCCGAAACGGCCGTCGGTGCGGGCCATGAGCCCCGCGATCGAACCCGAAGGATCGACCGTTTTCGGCATCGGGCTGGTTTGCTGCGGGATCTGAAGCCGGGGCCAGAACACGGCCGCGTGGCGCGTATCGACTCCGATCTTGATCGCATCAGCGCCAGCCCGGGCGGTGGGCACATCAGCCCAGGCGCCGTCGGGGTCGACCAGCAGGATGGCGCGCCGCCGCGCGCAGCAGGCGCTGGCCACACCCCAGAGGGCCCGCCGGTTCGCGTCGGTCTGGAGGGGGGCCCGGGGCAGCACCATCAGGTTGAAGCTGGGGAGGGTGCGCTCAAGGGTTTGGAAGGCGGTGTTGTACGCGGAGGGATTGGGGGTGGACCCGTCATCGCCCCCGTCGGCTGGGGTCGTGACCTGGCGCGTCCCCTGGCCCCCGAATCCGCCAACCCTGCCGAGGGAATAGGCCGCTGTGTTGCTGGCGCCCTGACCAGCGGCCGTAATGGCGAAGAGGTTGCCCGCTGATCCGATGTTGTAGCCGGAGCCCGGGGTGCCGGCTGTGGTCAAGAGTGAGTCGAGGCCGGTGTTGGATGAGCCGAAGCGTGGTCCCAGGCTGAGCCGCAGGCCCTGCCGGCTTGCCTTCCAGCGGCTGGTGGTCGCCTCGATCGCCGTTCCGAGTTCGTCCAGCGCGGATCGGATCGCGTTCAGTGATCCCACCGCCCCCGCGGGCACGCTTGGATCCAGAAAGATTGGGTTGGTGCCGATGCCCGCCAGTGCGGGGCCTGTGTGGCTGGAGCCATGGGCTGGATCGGTCAGGGTGAAGGTCCCCACCGCACTCCGCAACTCGCCGCCGAAGGAGACGGTGGCGTTCAGCCAGGCGGCTCCAACCGCGCCGTCCACGGCACCCGGAAGGGAAACGATGCCGGTGGGGAAAGGGCGTCGCGGCGAATAGCTGTCGATTTCAACCCCCCCCTGTCCCACCCCCAGCTGCAGAACGGCGGCGGCGGTGGAGTTGGGATGGGGCGTGATGACGATCGCGCCGTCGGCGCTGGCAATTTGCAGGAGACGCCCCAGCGTTCCGATCGGCTCCAGCGAAGCGGTCACCGTCACCGCGACGCCGCTCTGGGTGAAGGCGGCCTCGATCGCCTGTTTGATGTGCGCCTCAATCCCACCGGCGGGAACCCCGAACGCCACCGGCAGAGGAGGTCGATGGCCGATCTGGATCATCAAGGAGGCGTTGGTGAGCGCGGCCGTCACCGTGGCGCGCGCCGTGGCGAGGGTTGGGGAGTGGATGACACCGCCCAGGCTGACCGCCGCATTCGTCGCCAGGGCAGGGTTGGGATCGGAGGCGGTCACCAACGCGCTCTCCGCCTCGAGCACATCCACCACATAGCGGGGCGAATTCGGGTCCATGCTCACACCCGCATGGCTTTCCGTTTCGCTGGCAGTGAAGCTGCCATTGCTGTTCTGGCTCTGGCGATAGAGGGTGAGGTTGAAGGTGCGCTCGGGACTGGCGGTGGCATAGCTCACCTCCGCCCGGATCAGGTTGCCGGCGACGCCCGGATCACGGGCGGTGAGGCGGAGCAGGGGGCCTCCCGCAGTGGTTTGGAGCAGGACGGAGGCCCGCCTTGCCCCCAGGGCGGTGCGCAGAATCCAGGCTTCCGCGCCGCCATTGATGAAGTATTGGCGAACCTGGTCGGCCATCTCGCCCTGGCTGGTGGCGCCGAACAGGGCCTCGTAGCTCTGCAGGTTCAGGACTTTGGTGGGAACCTCAAACGGCCCCTTGTCGGCCATGCCGACAAATACCGTGGTGGAGGTGGAAGCCGCCGGAATCGCCCTGGCGCCACTCGACTCCTCGATGACGTACACCCCGGGGTAGCTGACGATTGCAGGCATGGGATCCGTGCTCCTATCGGTAAAGATGCCTGAGCACCTTCAAAAAGATTGTATTTGCAGGGCGCCATCGCAGCGTGGTGTTTCTCGTCCCTCTCGCAACATTTCGATAACCGCCACCCCCTATCCCTCCTGCGATGCCGCGGCCTGGCGCCGGTGGCTCCGATCTCCAGGGCCCCTTTGCGGCCACGGCTGCGACTGGTTTTGCCCCAACCCCAGGAGTGCCGCAAACCTTGAGGGGGCAGAGCCCTGGGAACCGCCAGGGAGGTGAGGCTGCGGCCCATGCAGCCCCGCAGGTTGGTGCGATCAGGCGCCCTGGGGCGCCTGCGTTCCTGCGGGATTGGGGTTGGCCTTTGGCCCTGCTTCCTTCACCCCTGGCTTGGCGTCTCGGTTGCGTTGGTGTCCCCGTCCTGGGGTTGGCTAAAATGGTGGGACTGGTGGCCAGTTCCCAAACCCACCGGGTTGTGCAGCTGGAAATACAAAACGATTCTGTCGCAGGCATATAGACTGGTAAATCTCATAGTCAATTCCTCCGTAGGCCAGTTGATACATGGGGCGTTCATTGACAGATAGCGTGCCACTGGAGCAATCAAGAACATTTCGATTTATTATCGTGTCGTCACGCAGCCAAAAGCGACGAAACCTGCCAAAAGTGTCGACTGGATAGATGAAAACAGGGCTATAATTCGAGAAGTGTAGGCGACACCATCCAGAGGGGAAACATACCCCATCTCCAAGTGCCGGCTGAGCTGGCAAATGGCCAGAGCAGCGGCTTCCTGCTGACGACCAGCTTCCAGCCCTTCCTCACGGCCTTCCAGTCGCCCTTCCAGCCGTCCCTCCTCAAGGATCTCCTGCACCGCACGGGTGTGGCGCAATTCCTGCAGCGGCAGACCAACGATCATCAGGATCTCCTCTCGGCTGAGCAGGGGGAACCGCTCGAACAGCAGAGAGAGAACAACCGGCCCCAGCTCCGGCTCCGGGCGCACCGGCAGGGTGAGCAGATCGATCGCCGCATCAAGGTTCTCCTGTTGGCCCAGCTCATCGAGGCTCAACCAGTGCACCTGCTCCAGGAAGCTCCGCAGGGGCGTCACGGGCCCCAGGGAAAGCCGCCGGTGCGGCGTGATCACCA
>JBIIND010000084.1:0-6774 GCA_044337665.1 Cyanobium sp. | reverse complement strand
GGCCGCCTCGTAGCGGGTCATCGCCTTGGCGCCGCGGTAGGTGCCATCGGGGTAACCGGCGACGCAGCCGTAGCGCTCGATCAGGTTGCTGAGCGCCTGGAAGGCCCAGTCGGTGGGCCGTACGTCGGAGAACTGGTTGATGCTGGTGACCTGGTCGGCACTGCCGCTGGGGGCGTAGGTGTTGACGTCGGTCAGGTTGAGCTCGGCGGCGTTGACAGCCATCGGGGCCAGAAGGCCGAGGGCTGCGGGAGCCACCAGCAGTTGCTGGAAGAGTTTCATGGGGACCTCACACGAATCGGCGCAATGCGCCAACCGGAATGATGGCTCGCTGTGCCCTGCAATACCAGCGGGGGTTGTGCCAGAAGCGACAACGGCTCGCGGCGATGGTGAGCAAAACAAAAAAACCCGGCTGGGGAAGCAGCCGGGCAGGAGGGGGTTTCGGACGTTGGGGCCGGCAGAGGAACCAGCCCGGGGGTCAGAACTTGAAGGTGGTCTTGACGAGGCCGCCGAAGTTGGAGAAGGAGTCGTCCGAAGACTTTTGAAGCTGACCCAGCGGAGCACTGAGGTAGAAGATTGCCGGAGTCACACTGATGTTGTCAGTGACCTGGAACTTGTACCACCACTCCCAGGCGTAGTTGCCGTCGTTTGGCTTGACGGAAACCTTATTGCCATCAATGAGTTCACTGGAGGACTCGATGCTGGTAATGAAGGTGGGCTGGCCCACCGCCATGCCGAGGGCATTGCCCTTGACAAAGGCATCAGCCCACTGCAGGCCGACGTACCAGGACTGGGACGTCACCGTGCCGAATCCACGGCTGGCGTCGTCGTCGTCGGAGGTGTTGATGCCCCAACCAGCGCTGATCGAGGGAATCAAACCGGAGTTGGTGGGCTGCCAATAACCACTGATGCCGACGGCATTGGTGCTGTCGGAGCGGCCGAAGTAGGTGGCCAGAGGCGTGGCGTTGCCCGAATAGAGAGAACCGTAGAAGTCGGAGGTGTAGGTGTAGGCGGCAGCGATTCCGAAGTTGGTGCCGCCGTAGCCGATTTGCACCGTGCCGGTCTGGGCGGACGTGGGGTTGCCGATTCCGCCACCGAAGCAATCACCCAGCTGCGGCTGACAACCAGAGGGCAGGGGAACCGTTGTACCACTGTCAGCGTTGGCTGAAACGTAGTTGGCACTGATGCTGAAGTCGCCGCTCTTCCACCACAGACCACCACCGGCGCCGAGGTTGAGGTTGTAGGTACCGGGAGCGCCGGCGTAGGTGAAGAAGTCGAGAACCGTGTCAGCGGGATAGGAGCTGGGCCACAAGGCGAGCATGTCGTCCTGCCTCACCCGGCCGCCGATGGTGGCGGTGAAGTTGGAGCCGATCGGGAACTGGTAGAAGAGACGGTTGATCGCCACCACATCGCCACAGTCGGCGCCGGTTCCGCAGTTCTCCTCGAAGCCAACCTCCAGCGCGTTCAGGCCAACCACCGGGCTTCCGTAGGGGGAATTGGAGAAGTTGCCGGCCCGCAGGGTGGTGCGCAGCAGGTCCTTGCCGGTGAAGCTGGTGTCGAAGATCAGGCGAACGTCGTAGTTGAACGACGTGGCGCCCTGGAGCTGGGCGGCCTGATCAGAAAGCTTGGTTCCCAACGCACTGGCACCAAGGCCAAGGAAGGAGGCGCTGGAACGGTTGACCCTGGCGTCTCCGCTGTAGCTGTTGGCGCCCACCACGAAGGTGGCGATGCCCTTGAGCTTGGTGGTGGTGGAGAACTGGTTGGCCTCCAGCTCACCCACCTTGGCCTCCAGGCCATCCACCCGCCCGCGCAGCACGGCGAGTTCTTTCTCGAACTCCTTCATGAGCCGCTTCAGCTCGTCGGTCACCTCGGTGACGCGATCGAGACAGGCGTTGAGCAGGGCGGCCGCTTCATAGCGGGTCATCGCCTTGGAGCCGCGGTAGGTGCCGTCGGGGTAGCCGGCGACGCAGCCGTAGCGCTCGATCAGGTTGCTGAGCGCCTGGAAGGCCCAGTCGGTGGGCCGTACGTCGGAGAACTGGTTGATGCTGGTGACCTGGTCGGCACTGCCGCTGGGGGCATAGGCCTTGACGTCGGTCAGATTGAGTTCGGTGGCGCTGACTGCAACCGGCGCTAGGAGGCCGATCGCCGTGGGAGCCAGCAGCAGTTGCTGGAACAGTTTCATGGGTCCTCACACAGAAAGGCGCAAGGCGCCGATGAATGTATAGGGGACGCAGGACGTTCAGTGTGAGATCGTTGTGACAGAAACTTGAGAGGACCGCAGCGGCTGCTGCTCCAAACTGACCCATCCCGACCCGGCGCGCCCTGAGCCTCCCCCAAGCCCCCCGCCGCTCCGATCCCACCGCCGGGCCTGATCTACGGCAACGCCGGGGAGAGGCGATCCCCTGGTGGCTGGCGCTCGCCGCCCTCTGGCTGCTCTCCACCGCCGCCGACCGGCTCTGGCTGGCTCTGGATCAGCGGCTGCCCGCCTGGGATCAGGCCGACTACCTCAACAGTGCCGTGGACCATGGCCGGGCCCTCGGCCTGCTTCCTGGCGGAGGCTGGCAGGGATGGCCAGCGCTGCTGGATCTTTCCCCGAAGATCCCCCCGCTGGCGTCGCTGGTGAATGGCGGCGTGATGGCCGTGGCGGGCCAGACGCCCGACGCGGCCTGCTGGTCGTTGGCGCTGTGGCATGGCCTGCTGATCCTGGTGGTGGCCCTGTGGGGTCGCCAGTTGAAGAGCCCTGGCTTCGGACTGCTGGCCGCCGCCCTGACGGCCGCGATGCCCGCCCTCTCCGGGCTGCGGGTGGACTTCACCCTGGATCTGCCCCTGACCGCCACCACCACCCTCGCTTTGTGGCGCTTGGGCTGCTGGCAGGCCCAGGCTCCAACGGGGGGGAGGTGGACCCAGTCCCTCGGGGCAGCCCTGGCGGTGGCCGCCGCGATCCTGGTGAAACAGAGCGCCCTGCTGGTCGTGGCCTTGCCCTCGCTCTGGGCGGCGGCCCAGGGACTGAAACGGCGGAACCGCGGCCTGCAGGTGCTGATGGCCCTGGGGGTGGTTCTGGCGCTGATCCTGCCTTGGCTCCATCACAACTGGATTTTCACCCTGGGCGGCACGAGCCGGGCGGTGGTCGAGTCGGCGGCGGCGGAAGGGGATCCCAATCCCCTCGGCCTGGAATCGCTGTTCTGGTACCCCCGCCTCTGGCCTGCCCAACTGGGGCTGGTCACGGTGCTGGTGGGGCTCGCGGGGGCGGCGGCGACGCTGCGTTCGCGGTGGACTCGTCGAGCCCTGGCCCTCTCGGGAAGCCTGCCTCCGGGTTGGGGCTGGTTGATCGGCTGCAGCGTGGCCGGGTGGCTGGCCACCACCCTCAGCCCCAACAAGGACGCGCGCTACATCACCCCGGTACTCCCCCTCCTGCTAATGCTGCTGGCCCAGGGCTGGTGGCGAATCGGCGGCGCGATCCAGCATCGATGGGGGAGCGGCGCCGCCCGCCTCGCCCTGGCGGCCGGCTTGCTCAGCACCGCCCTCCACACCGGCGGCCAACGGGCGGCCGCTCTCGAGCGGGTGGCAGGCCTGCCGGTGCCCGAGGTGATGGCCGAGCTGCGTCGCCGCGGGGGCGATCAGCCCTTGACCCTGCTGTTGATGGCGAGCCAACCCGATCTCAACGAGCACACGGCCACTGTCTACGGTCGCCTGGGGGGGGGGCGGATCGTGGCCCGTCAGGTGGGAAGAAGGCCGGGCCAGCGGGAGGCGGTGCTGGCTGGAGCGGAATGGCTGCTGCTCGCCACGGGAAATCAGGGGAGCTCCCGCAGGAGCGCCCAGGAACTCAGCCGGGCGGTGCGGCAGGACGGTCGCTTCGAGCTGGCGCAACGCTGGCCGGGGGTTAGGGGGCTCAATCTGGAGCTCTGGCGGCGTCGAGCCGACGCTCCTCCGGCCCGCCGCTTCGACGCCGCGTTCCAGCGCCTGGCTCCGGAGATGGCCCAGGGCCCCGGCGGCCTGGCTCCCCTGTTCGCCTCCCTCGGGCTGGAACACCAGCTCGATGGCCATCTTCTGTATCAGCGCCGGGTGGCGGACTGGGCCAGGCAGAGGCTCCAGAACAATCCTGAGGACCGCGAGGCCCTCTGGAACCTGGCGCTGCTGGCGACCCTGCAGAACCGGCCGGAGGCGGCGCAGAAATGGTTCGGACAGCTTCAGGATCTCGACTCCTCCAGCCCCTGGCCTGCGGCCTACAGGGCGACGGTGCTGCTGGCGAACTGGCGGCCGGGGCAGGCGCGCGCCATGTTGCGGGACTTGCCCCCCAAAACCCAGTCGAACCCGGTGATTCGCGGGCTGGGGGATCTGAGCGGTCTGCTGGCCGGCGACCTGACCAGGGTGGGAAGCCTGCCGGAAAGCCTGCCGGCCGCGGTGGACAAGGTGAAACGGGAGATCAGTCGCGGGCCTTGAGACGGGGGGAATCCGGTTGGCGGGCCATGCTGAGCGCGTGCAGGAACAGACCCACCGCCATCAGCAGCTCGATCGCCTCCTGGTCGTTGCGGACCCGCGCGCCTCGGGTGATCCAGGAGAGATCAAAATAGGCATAAAACAGAGCCACAGGCAGAAAATACAAGCTGAAGCGCCGGGCGGGCAGGGCGTCCAACCAGGGCAGCAGGCGCCAGCCGATCCATCCGAACAGCAGCCCGAAAAGGATGAAGCCGAAATGCATCAGGCTCTGCACGCCATGGATGTTGTGGATCGTGGTCTCCTCCTGGGCGTTGATGCCGCGAATCGCCTCCAGACCCATGCCGGTGATGCGCTCTCCCCAGCTGATCTCCTCCCCGGCCATCAGGAAGCAGAAGACCGCCAGCCCCAGCCAACCTAGGAAGCGGATCGAGGCTGGCCGCCCGCGCCGTCGCCAGGCCACCGTCAGGGCGGAAAGGCAGGCTCCGGCATAGCCAAGAAACTGGACCCATTCCGCTGGGCCGTCCTCCCCCTTGCGCCAGGCCTCAAATACTCCAAAGGGCAAGAACCAGACAACACCGTAAAGAAGCAGCAGGTAAAGCACCGGCAACAGATCCACCTCGGGCCTCAGCTCTCCCCAGGGGGTGTGGATCACCCGCGCGGCCTGGGGCCGCTCCCCGTCCCCGACGGCGGCGGCAACGACATCAGGCGCAGTGACCATCGGATGGGCCCTGGGACAGGGTGGCGAGGTTAAACTTAAGTTAAGGGGGGAAAGGTTCCCACAACGATGCCCCCAACGCCATCTGCAAAGCAGGGGGGCGTCAGGGGCTCTCGCCGGGTCCGCTCTGGCGCGGAACCGATCGATCAGGGTTCAGGCGCCGAAATCAGCCGGCGTTCTCCGCGATCAGCAGACCCTTGGTGAAACAACTGGGACTCATGGGCACCTCCTCCGGTGGGGTGAAGATCAGCCGGCCACGCATCCGGAGCAGGGCCCCACGTGACTGCTGACAGAACTCCGCAATCGTACCGAGTCCAGGCAGCAGAGCGTGACGGCGAAACTCCGGTGATGCTGGCGACCCTGCAGAGTCGCCGCCGCGACAGGGCACCGCATGGCGTCGGCGGGACGACATCACCCGGGGATCCTTTGGCAGGAGATTAGGTTGACAATTCCTTGGCTTTGCGATGGTTCGCGCCCGTTCCAGCATTGCCGAGCTGAATCGCCAGCTTTTCCTGCTCTGGCTGGCTGCCCTGGCTCTGGCGCTGATCGGACTGGGCAACGTCCCCCTGCGGGACTGGGACGAGGCGATCGTGGCCCGGGTATCCCTGGAAATGAGCCGCAGCCCTTGGTTTGGGGATCTGCTCCCCACCTATCTGGGCCGCCCGTATCTGAACAAGCCGCCGGGTCTCCACCTGGGCATCGCCGCTGCCATGCGGATCTGGGGGTGGGGCAGCGGTCACCTCAGCGGAAGCCTGCCGCCGGAATGGGTGGTGCGGCTGGTGCCAGCCCTGGCGTCGAGCCTCCTGGTGCCGCTTCTGGGTCTGGTGCAGTCCCGGCTGCGGCCGGAAAGGAACAGCGTCGCCATCGCCACCGCCGTGATCACCCTGACCCTGTTGCCGCTGGCGCGCCATGGCCGCCTCGCCATGTTGGACGGCACCCAGCTGAGTGCCATGGCCCTGATCTGGCTGGGGGCTCTGGGCGCGAATCGCCCCGGGCGGCGGGCGTTCGGCGGCGGTCTGCTGGCTGGGGTGGGCGGCTCTTTGCTGTTGCTGCTCAAGGCCCCGGTGGCCCTCCCGGTTCTGGCGGGGGCCCTTGTGCTGCGCGCCCTGGATCGGGAGCTGGGCAGCAGGGCCTGGCGTTGGTTGCTGGCGGGCCTCCTGCTGGGGCTTCTGCCCGGTCTGGCGTGGCATGGCTGGCATCTGGCAACGCGGGGCAACGAAGCTCTGGTGATGTGGGGTGCCCAGGGAATGGCCCGGCTGGTCCAGACCGTGGAGGGCAACGGGGGCGGGCCTCTGAAACCCCTCACCCAGGTACTCGTCGGGGGCTGGCCATGGCTGCCTCTGCTTCCTTTCGGCCTGGCTCGGGCCTGGCGCGAGCGGCACGGGCGGGCCGGCCGCTGGACCCTGGGTCTGGCCCTGATGGCCGCCCTACTCGTCTTCCCACTGCGAACCCAGCTGCCCTGGTACAGCCTTCTGCTCTGGCCGCCCATTGCGCTGGCTTGCGGCCCGGTGTTGGCGGATCTGGCCACGGGGAAGCCAAGCGGGTGGCTTGCCGTCCAACTCGGGCGCCTCTGGAGGGGGCTGGGGTTCCTCTTGCTCGCCGCCGCCGCACTCCTGCCCCTGATG
>JBIIND010000083.1:0-6799 GCA_044337665.1 Cyanobium sp. | reverse complement strand
CGTCGGGCAGATCGGGGCCGAGGTAGCCGAGGGGCAGAGGGTCGAGACCCTGGGACCTCACCTGCTCGGGGGTGAGCGGAGCCACCTCCAGAAGGGGGCCATTTGCGCCGCAGCGTCTGTTGACGGCGTTGGCGAGCTTCACCTCATTGAGCTGCTGATCTCCCCGCAGGCTCACCAGCAGCACCCGGCCCTGGCCGTCGGCAAAGCGCGCCAGCAGCACCAGTACCTTGACGATCTGGCTGGGGTCGAAGCCATGGCTGTCGGCCAGGGCCTCGATCGAACTCTGGCCGGGGGTCTCCAGCTCCACCGCGGCTTCCCCGGCGAGGGAGTCCGGCAACGGCACGGCCTCGGCGGGCAGGGAGACGGCGCGCTCCTGGTTCGCGGCGTAGCGCCCGTCGGGGCTGGCGAGGATCAGGTCTTCGCCGGCATCGGCGGTGACCATGAACTCCTGGCTGGCGGAGCCGCCGATGGCGCCGCTGTCGGCCTCCACCGCCACGGCGCGCAGACCGCAGCGGCCGAAGATGCGCCGATAGGCGCTGTCCATCTCGGCGTAGGTACTCCGCAAGCAGTCTTCGTCTGCGTGGAAGGAGTAGCCGTCCTTCATGATGAATTCCCGGCCCCGCATCAGTCCGAAGCGAGGCCGGATTTCATCGCGAAACTTTGTCTGGATCTGGTACAGATTCACCGGCAGCTGGCGATAGGAGCGCAGCAGGTCGGCCGCCAGGGTGGTGACCACCTCCTCATGGGTGGGGCCTAGGCCGAGCTCCCGACCCTGCCGGTCCACGAGGTGGAACATGATTCCCTCGCCGGCGGTGTAGCCCACCCAGCGGCCGCTGCGCTCCCACAGCTCCGCGGGTTGCAACTGGGGCAGCAGGGTCTCCAGGGCGCCGGTGGCGTCAAGCTCCTCGCGCACGATGGCTGAGATCTTGCGCAGCACCCGCCAGAGCAGGGGGAGATAGGCGTAGATGCCGGGGGCCAGGCGTCGGATGTAGCCGGCGCGGAGCAACAGCTTGTGGGAGGGGATGTCCGCTTCGGCCGGATCGTCGCGCAACGTCACCAGCATCAGGCGGGAGACGCGCATGGCGGAGGGGTGGCGAGGGACCGGGACGCTATCACCGTCGCTGGGGCGGGGACGCTGGGGGAACCGGAGCAATGGGGTAGGTCGCCACCGGATACAACGGGAGACCTCTGCTAGGGTCCGCCATCACGAACTGTTCGCCGTAGGTCGTCCAATGCTTGCGCAGCCCGGGTCCCTGCCGCATGGAACCAAAAACGGATCCCAGCAGAAAGCTCCGCTGCCCCAATCGCCCTTGCAGAGCGGTTCGCTGCCTCCGGGCTCCCTGCTTGACACTCCGCCCGAGGGCAATGGCTGCTCCCCGCCTCCCGCTACGGCCAGCGACTTTCATTTCCCCTCCAATCACGACCTCAGCGAAGCCGGTGCCGATGCCCTGATCGGCATCGAAGAGGTGCAGAAATCACTCAATCGCTCCCGGGCTTCGGTTTACCGCTACACCAACACCGATCCCCGCAATCTCAACCCCCCCTTCAACCCCCGCAAGCTCAACCCCGAATATCGGAGTGATCAGAAAGAGCCGCTGATGTTTCACCCCAACGAGGTGGCTCGCTTCGCTCGGGACATCCTGCGCATCAAGGAGGTGACCGTGGAAGTGCTGAATTCCCCCTCCACGGCCACCCAGCAGCTGCTGGGTTCGATCCTTGAGGAGTTGCGGGCCATCCGGCGTCACCTGGACGCCACCGCCGCCAGCCCCGCCGACCTCGACGCCCACCGCCACCAGCACGACCGAGCCCGCCCCGCGGCCTGAGCGCCCCGCCCCTGGGCATGCGCCCAGGGGCAAAGGGTGGCAGAATTAAACCGAATTACCTGTTGAAACGCCAGTGGGGGGGAGGCCCTCCCCACTGCCCCATGGACCAAGCCCCCACCCTGCCGCATTCCCACACTCCCCGCAGCCGAACCCCGCGTCCGAAGGCACTGCAGGAACCAGCCTTGAGCCGCAGCCTGCGGGATCATCCCTTCGCCGATCCATCGGCCGATCCCGGTGAGGATCCCGAGAGTCCAGGGGGTACCCGCGTCTTCTCCCCTCCCTCCGACCTGGGGGAGGGCTCCAGCGAT
Organism: Cyanobium sp.; assembly: GCA_044337665.1. Classification (GTDB taxonomy): domain Bacteria; phylum Cyanobacteriota; class Cyanobacteriia; order PCC-6307; family Cyanobiaceae; genus Cyanobium. The sequence goes on along the minus strand of JBIIND010000083.1, from coordinate 4,668 downwards.
CCCTTGGCCGAACCCATTGCGGCTCTCCTGGGGGCGGCCCTGGCCCTGGTCACCGTGATGGTGCCGTTGCTCGCGGTGCTGACCGACCCGCCACCGACCCTTCCCCGCTCAGGCCGCGTCGAGGCCGTATCCGACAGCGCCCGCCCCGTCCGTCCCTGAGCCCCCGTCGCGGCGTTGCAGCAGGAAGCCCTGCACGTCCAGGGCCTGAAAGAAGATGGCGGGATCGCTGAATCCGGCGGCGTTCACCAGGGCTGTCAGCCGGGCCAGGCCGATCGGATGGAGCCCCCCGGCCAACCGCGCCAGGGCTTCGGCGGACTCCTCCACCCCGCTGGCGCGCTGAAACCCAAGCCAGGCTCCCTCCATCTGCGCCTGCAGCGGGGAACGGTTGGAACGCATCAGATCCACCAGCACCAGCTGCCCTCCAGGGCGCAGGCTTCGGGCCAGGGCCGCGAGGAAGCTGAGTTTCTGCCCGTCATCCGGTAAAGACTGAAGCACCAGCACCGAAAGGGCTCCATCGAAGGCCGGTGCCTCCCCCAGCTCCTGCACGGCGGCGCAGCGCCAGTCGATGGGGGCCGCCTCCCCGAGGCGGGCGCGGGCGATGGCCAGCATCTCGGCGGAGGGATCCAGGGCGGTCAACCGCCAGTCGGGTCGCTGTTCCCGCGCCGCCAGCAGTTCAGCGCCGGTGCCGCAGCCGGCCACGAGCACCGCAGCCCCGTCGCGGGAGGCCCCGGGGGATTCCGCCAGCAAGGCCACCGCCAGGCGCGCCAGGCTGGAATACCCCGGGATTAGCTGCTGGGCCACCAGGTCGTAGCCGCTGCCGGGGGCGCCCGGTTCCGCGGCGGGAGGGGGGAGCGGGTCGGAGGGTGGCAAGGACCGGCATTCCAGGAGGCGTCCCCGATCGTAGGCAGGGGGTCGCGTCCGGGGAGCCGCGTTGCAGCCGGTAAGAATCAGCCTGGCGGACTGGCGCCCCGGTGGAGGGTGTGCCTTAAGTTGGCCTGGCCAATTCCCCTGAGTCGCGTGCCCACCATCCGTTTCGAACGCGAAGGCCAGCAGGTCGGCTGCATCGAGGGCGCCAACCTGCGCAAAGCGGCTCTCGACGCCGGGATCAACCCCTATACGGGACTCAATAATCTCAACAATTGCGGTGGCCTCGGCCAGTGCGGCACCTGCGTGGTGGAGGTGCTGGAGGGGGAGCGCAACCTCTCCCCCCGCAGCGACGTCGAGGAGGTGTATCTGGCCGATCGCCCGGCGAACTTCCGCCTGAGCTGCCGCACCACCGTCAACGGCGATGTCACCGTGCGCACCCGGCCGCAGAACGCCGTGGGCAAGGGCTCCAACAGCCTCGTTGGGGCTCTCAAGGCCCTGGTCGGACGGAAATAGGGGCTGCCGCCCAGACCCGCTGAAGGGCACCACGATGGCGACCCCAGGCCCGCCGCCTCCCCCAGGTCTGCGTCTTTACGGTTACGCGGCCTGCTCAACCTGCCGCCAGGCGCAGGCGTGGTTGCGGCAGCAGGGGCTCGCCTTCGACCCGATCGACATCACCCACCAGCCCCCCAGCCCCGGGGAACTGCAGGCGGCCCTCGCCCAGTTGGGCCGCGCCCGCCTGTTCAACACCAGTGGCCAGAGCTACCGCGCCCTGGGCGCCGCGGCGGTGAAGGCCATGGGCGACGACGAGGCCCTGGCCGCCCTGGCGGCGGATGGCCGGCTGGTGAAACGGCCGTTCCTGGTGGTGGCCGATGGCCGTGTGCTCACGGGCTTCCGTCCCCAGGAATGGCAGGAGCTGCTGGCCTGATCCCCCTCCCAGGCTCCCTCGTGGTGGAGGCGGTCCCTTCCGGTCGCACCATCAGCTGATCCAGCTCCTCGATCAGCCCCCCGATCCCCGCCCGGCTGATCTGGCTTACGTAGGTTTGCTTGAATTCCTCCAGGGCTGCGCAGAGCAGCTGCTGGGACCGTTCGAGCACCGGGCCGCTCTCCAGGGCCACGGCCAGTTCCTCCCAGAAGCGATCGATGCATTGCTGCAGCAGTTGCAGCTGCTGGTCATCGCGGCGGCTGAGCCGCTCCCCAGTGCCGCGGCTCAGATCGAGCAGGCTTTCCACCATGCCCCCGGCGAGCTGGCGGGCCAGCCCCTGCTCCACGCGCAGCAGAGGCTCCAGCTGTCGCAGGGGCGGGGGCACCACCGTGGTCTGGAGGCTCTGGCCGAGGGCATGACTCAGCAGACCCTGCAGTTCCGGCGCCAGGCGCGGCGCCACCCGGCCGAGCAGCAGCGGCGCCCAGACCCGCGCCAGCTCCACCAGCTCCTGCTCGTCGTGGCTGATCACGGTCTGGTGGCTGCGCAGGGAGCGGATGCGGGCGGGCCAGCGACGGGAGCGGATCAGCCCCTGCAATCCATCGATGAGTTGCAGGGCCAGCACCTCGAACAGCTCCACCGCCAGCAGGGCGACGACGCCGCGGCTGATCACCGCCCGCAGCGGCTCCACCGAGATCAGGCCGCTGGACTGCAGCCGCTCGGTGACCGGCACGATCCGCAGCCACCGCCAGAAGGGCAGCAGCAGCGGCAGATCGATCCAGCGGCGCAGCAGGGCCTCCCGCCAGCTCAGGCCCGGGAGACGGCGGCGCAGGCGATAGGCCCGCAGCAGGATGTCGAAGCAGAAGACGCTCTGGAACAGCAGCAGGTCGTAGCGCCAGAAATGATCGGTGGGTCGTCCGTTTTCATCGATCGATCGCCAGTAGTTGGTGTCCACCAGGGGCAGCACCTGCTGGTTCCAGAACAGCCGCTCCTCCTGCCAGCTGCGGGGGGTGAGCCACTGGGGGCTGAGCAGGGCAGCGCTGGCGTCCTTGGCGGAGCTGCCGCGATGGCCATCCACCCGCTCCCGCAGGCGGTTCTTGATCTTCTCGAGCGTGCCGGAGGCATTGGAGGCGGCGAACGGATCGGTGTCGATCAGCTCGCTGGTGGCGGCCACCTGCTCCTGGAGCAGGCGTCGCTGGAGGGGGGTCAGGGGCGCGCCTGGACGGTGGCTCGCCATGGCGATGTCCAGAAGCCGGAAGCGATCAAGCCAGGCCTGGGTGTCGCGATGGGGGGAGATCCCCTTGATCGGATCGACCCAGGGGGTGATGTTCGGCAGGAAGGTGAGCGGCAGTGCCAGGGGCGCCGAGGGGATCGGGTAGAGGTTGCGCTGCTGCCAGAACGTGCGCAGGGGGATGTAGGTCAGGTCAAAGGCAACCCAGGTGAGGTTGATCGCCGCCCAGATCGCCACGAATCGGTCCCAGTTCCTGCCGATCCGACTCGCCGGACGGGGCAGTGCCTCGTGCCAGCGGGGACGAGTCATCGGACTCTTGGGCGGATGCCTGCCTAATCTGCCTGGCGTTGCCTCCTTCTGTCGCCCAAGAGCCTTGAGATCCCCGGAACCCAACCCCCGCTCCGGGCAAGACGCCGAGGAGAGCCCCTGGGCCTTCTGGCGCAGCGTGCTGCTCACCCTGGCGGTGGCTCTCGGCATCCGCCAGTTCCTGCTGGAGGCCCGCTACATCCCCTCCGGCTCGATGCTCCCCGGGCTGCAGATCCAGGACCGCCTGCTCGTTGAGAAACTCACCTTCCGAAACCGCTCGCCGAGGCGCGGCGAAATCGTGGTCTTTCATGCGCCCCACCACTTCGATCCGACCCTGGTCGGCCAGAACCGGGTCGGTCCGCTGGGCTGCCTGTTGGTCAATCTCCCCTTCATCGGCACCCTGCCCAGCGTGCAGAACCCCGCCTGTGATGCCTACATCAAGCGGGTCGTGGGTCTGCCGGGCGAGCGGGTGGCCGTCGATCCCCGCGGCCGCGTGCGCATCAATGACGCCCCCCTGGCCGAACCCTATGTGCGCAACTACTGCCCCGTCGACAGCCAGGGAATGGGTCCCTGCCGCAGCCTCGATGTGATGGTGCCGGCGGGGCATGTGCTCGTGCTCGGCGACAACCGGGCCAACAGCTGGGATGGCCGCTTCTGGCCCGGTGGACCGTTCCTGCCCGACAGGGAGATCATCGGCCGCGCCTTCTGGCGCTTCTATCCCTTCAGCGCCGTGGGAGCCCTGGGAGAGACCACTCGGCCGGGGCCCTGAGCCCACTGGCCACCACCGCGCCCCGCAGCGGCCCTGGGGGCCAGGGGCGGTTGGCCGCCAGGGAGGGGCCTCTCCAGGTGCGTTCGGCGCCGGGATCGAAGAGGATCCAGCGTCGACTGCCGGCCCGCAGCGTTTCGGCCTCCAGGCCGAGAAATGCCGCCGGTCCCCAGCAAAGGCGGTGCCAGAGGCGCTCCCCCTCCCAGCCTCGGCGCTCCACCAGCTCCTGCCAGAGCAGCCCCAGGGCGGGACCGTGCCCGGCCACACCGGGGCGGCGCTGGTCCAGGGGGAGTAGCTGTTCCTCCGCGTCGAGGGGCTGGTGGTGGATGGCCACGGCGGGGATAAGCCCTTCGGCCAGGGCCTCGATCAGGGCTTCCCGGTCGGCCGGACCCCCCAGGGAGGGCACAAGGCGCCACCCCTCGTCCGCAGGGTCGAGCCGTCCGCTGTCCGCAAGCAGGTGCCACCAGCAGACCGTGCTTCCCGGGGGGTGGGGACAACTCCGCAGCAGGTCCACCCCCTCGGCGGTGGAGAGGTTCATCAGCCGCAGGCTGCCGCCCCCGGCGGACCCCGCCAGGGCCA
>JBIIND010000392.1:0-6840 GCA_044337665.1 Cyanobium sp. | reverse complement strand
CAGCACCTGGGATACGCCGGCGATGATTGCCGCCGCCCCTACGGCAATCGTGAGCAGGGTGGCCGAGGCGAACGGCAGGGCAATCGACAGGCCGGCCGCCGCGAACAGGGCGATCGCCGTGAACCAGTGCAGGGCCGGGGAAGCGGGAACCGACACCGAGCGAGAAGCAAAAGCGGAGCCTAGGTGGGCCGCTGAACCGCTCCCCCGCATCGCAGTTGAGGCCGTTGGGCATCGATGAGCGATTGCTGATGCGTTCCTGGCTCTCCGTGGCGAATCATCACAGCTGCTCGCTGCCACCGTTTGGATTTCGCAAGGTGAAGGGGATCGCCGGAACCGGTGCCCATGTTTGAGCTGCTGCCGCCGCTCAACGACCACAATCTTCCTTGGATGGACACCATCCACCCGATTGTGGTGCACTTTGTGATTGCCATGGCGGTGGTTGCCGTGCTGTTCGACCTGATCGGCAGCCTGGCCCGCAAGCCTGGCCTTTATGAGGTGAGTTTCTGGAACCTGCTGGTGGCCACCCTGGCCATCTTCGTGGCGATCATTTTTGGCCAGGTGGAGGCGGGCCTGGCTGAGCCCTATGGCTCCTCCCGCGAGATTCTCAACCTCCACAGCACCCTCGGCTGGTCGTTGGCCGGCGTGCTGGCGGTGCTCACCGCCTGGCGATACGTGATCCGCAGCCAGGATCCGCGCCGCCTGCCGATGGCCTTCCTCGGTGCCGGCGGGGTGCTGCTGCTGCTGGTGGTGGTGCAGGTGACCCTGGGCAACCAGCTGATCTGGACCTACGGCCTCCACACCGTGCCGGTGGTGGAAGCGATTCGCCAGGGGTTGGTGTGATGGTGGAGTTGCCGCTGGCCCAGGCGCCGCTCGAGCAGTTGGCCCGTTCCCTGGGGCCCAATGGCCTCCCCTATTCCCTGCCGATTCATCCGAATCTGGTGCATTTCACGATCGGCCTGTTCGTGATTGCGATTGTGTTTGATCTGGCCGGTGCGCTGTATCCCCTGGAGAAGCGCCTGTTCCGCTTTCTGCAGTTGCCCGTCACCAGGGCGGGCCTGCACGATGTGGGCTGGTTCAACCTCCTGGCCTGCGCGGGGATCACCTTCTTCACGGTGGGGGCCGGCTTTTATGAGATGTTGCTCGCCCAGCCCATCGCCGGTGTGGTGAGCAGCATCGGTCTGGGCAGTGCGGCCACGATGCTGTGGCACGGCGTGGGCGGCGTGGTGATCCTGCTGGTGATCGTGGCGATGACCGTGTGGCGTGGGTATCAGCGCTTCGCCTGGCGGCGTGACCTGGGCCGTCAGGTGCAGTGGAGCTATCTGGTGGTGGGGCTCGTGCTGTTCGGCGTGATCGGCCTGCACGGCACCCTGGGCGCCGAGTTGGCCGCCGAATTCGGCGTGCACATCACCGCCGACCAGCTGCTGGCGGCTGGAGCCGACCTGCGCGAGGCCCTGCCATGACCAGCAGTTCCAGCCGCCGTTTTCCCGCCGCCGGCCTGGCCCTGATCGCCCTGGCCGTGGCGCTCAATGGCTGGGCGAGCTTGGCCGTGGCCCGCCTGTCCCACAGCTGGCTGCCCGTGCCGGCCTCCAGCGCAGCCCCCCTCGTGGACGACCTGTTCGCCCTCGAGTGCGGCATCGGCACCTTCATCTTCCTGGGCTGTTGTGGGGTGATCCTCTGGACCATCCTCTTCAACCGCGCCCCCAAATACGACCTGGCCAACGGCGATCCGATCGAAGGCAACCTGCGGCTCGAGATCACCTGGACGCTGATCCCCCTGGTGCTGGTGATGGCGATCGCCTGGCATGCCATCGATGTGAGCCAGACCCTGGCCACCCTGGGCGGCAAGCTGCGCACCACCGGTGGCCACCAGCACGGCGCTGAGTTGCTCGCCGGGGAGGCGGCCCAGGGCGACGGCGGCATGGCGGAGCCGCCCATCGAGGTGATTGCCCGCCAGTGGTCGTGGGAGTTTGTGTATCCCAGCGGCGTACGCAGCACGGAGCTGCATCTGCCCGTGAACCGCCAGGCGGAATTCCGCTTGATCTCGATGGACGTGCTGCACGGCTTCTACATCCCGGCCTTCCGCCTGAAGCAGGACCTGATTCCGGGCAGTGAGATCAGCTATCGCCTCACCCCCACCCGGGAGGGCCGCTACCGCTTGCGCGACTCCCAGTTCAGCGGCGGCTACTTCGCCAGCAACCAGACCGATGTGGTGGTGGAGAGCGAGGAGTCCTACCGCAGCTGGCTCAGTGCCGCCGCCCACCTGCCCCTTCAGCCGGCCGCCAATCCGGCCGATGCGCTCTACCGCCGCCGCCTGGAACGGGGCGATCGCGGCTGGGCCACCGTGCCGCCGGCTCCTCCCCCTGCGGTGAACGTGGATGCCGACCCGACGGCTCGCCACGACGCCTGACCCCAACCGCTTCGCCTGTCTACGTCCCCCACCTGAGCCCCGTTCCCATGGCCTCCTCCTCCGGCCTGCCCTTCGACCCCCGGGTACTCAAGGCACCCCACCCGGTACCGGGGGCGCCCGACAACTGGAAGCGCTTCTTCAGTTTCAACACCGATGCCAAGGTGATTGGCATTCAGTATAGCGTTACGGCGCTATTCTTCCTGTTGATTGGTGGTCTGCTGGCGATGATCATGCGAGGTGAGCTAATCACTCCGCCGGCCGATCTGGTGGATCCCAGCGTATACAATGGCCTCTACACGATGCACGGAACGGTGATGCTGTTCCTGTTTCTGTTCCCGATTCTCAATGGCTTCAACAACCTGTTGATTCCCCCGATGATCGGTGCGCCGGACATGGCTTTTCCGCGGCTGAATGCCGCGGCCTTCTGGCTGTTTCCCGTGTTCGGGGTGATCCTGATGGCCAGTTTCCTGATCCCGGGAGGTCCCTCGAGTTCGGGCTGGTGGGCCTATCCACCGGTGAGCCTGCAGAACCCCTTGGGCCATTTCATCAATGGTCAGTTCCTCTGGATCCTGGCGGTGGCCCTCTCGGGTGTGAGCTCAATCATGGGGGCCGTGAACTTCTGCACCACGATTCTGCGCATGCGGGCGCCGGGAATGACCTTCTTTCGCATGCCGATCTTCTGCTGGACTGCCCTAGCCGCCCAGACGATCCAGTTGGTGGGCCTGCCGGTGCTCACTGGCGGGGCGCTGATGCTGCTGTTCGACCTCAGCTTTGGCACCAGCTTCTTCAGGCCGGAGGGCGGCGGAGATCCGATGCTGTACCAGCATTTCTTCTGGTTCTATTCCCATCCGGCGGTCTATGTGATGGTGCTGCCGGTGTTCGGCATCTTCTCCGAACTCTTTCCGGTGTATGCCCGCAAGCCGCTGTTCGGCTACGAGGTGGTGGCGATCGCTTCCTTCGCCATCACCGGACTCAGTCTGATCGTGTGGGTGCACCACATGTTCTACAGCGGCACCCCCCAGTGGATGCGCAACCTGTTCATGGTCACCACCATGCTGATTGCCGTTCCCACCGGCATCAAGGTGTTTGCCTGGATCGCCACCCTCTGGCGCGGCAGGCTGCGGTTGAGCACGCCGATGCTGTTCTGCCTGGGAGGGCTGGTGAACTTCATCTTTGCCGGTATCACCGGCATCATGCTGGCCACCGTTCCCGTTGATATCCATGTGGGCAACACCTATTTCGTGGTGGGCCACTTTCACTATGTGATTTTCAACACCATCACCTTCGGAGTGTTCGCAGCGATCTACCACTGGTTCCCCAAGTTCACCGGTCGAATGTACTACGAAGGCCTCGGCAAACTGCACTTCGCCCTCACCTTTGTGGGCAGCGCCCTCAACTTCCTGCCCATGCACTGGGCCGGGCTGATGGGGATGCCGCGCCGGGTGGCCTCCTACGACCCGGAATTCGCCCTGGCCAACGTGCTCGCCAGCCTCGGGGCGTTTCTGGTGGGGGTGGCCACGATTCCCTTCATCCTCAACATGGTGAGCTCGTGGGCGCGGGGGCCCAGGGCGCCTGCCAATCCGTGGCATGCCATCGGCCTGGAGTGGCTGCTGCCCTCTCCGCCGCCGGCCGAGAACTTCGAAGATGACGTGCCCACGGTGATCAGCGGCCCCTACGGCTATGGCCTGGATCGGCCGCTGGTGGAGAACGAAGCCCATTACGTCGCCCGCGCCCAGGAGGCCTGATCCGATGAGCAGTTCCCCACTGGTCAGCCCCCCGTCCGCTCCGCTGGAGCCCGGCGGTCACCACGGCCATGGCGGCTACAACCTCACCGGCATGGTGATCTTCCTGCTCTCGGAAAGCGTCATCTTCCTGGCTTTCTTTGCCGGGTACGCCGTGCTCAAGTCGTCCTCGCCCGTGTGGTTGCCCGAGGGGGTGGAGGGCCTCGAGGTGCGCGAGCCGTTGATCAACACGGTGATCCTGGTGAGCAGCAGCTTCGTGGCCTATTTCGCCGAGCGGGCCCTGCGGCGCCAGAACCTCTGGGCCTTTCGGGCCCTGTGGGGGCTCACGATGGCGATGGGGGCCTATTTCGTGTTCGGCCAGGCGGTGGAGTGGGCCGGCCTGCCCTTCTCCTTGCAGAGCGGGATCTACGGGGGCAGCTTTTATCTGCTCACCGGTTTTCATGGCCTGCATGTGATCACTGGTGTGCTGCTGATGGGATTGATGCTGATCCGTTCTTTCCGCCCTGGTAACTACGACAGCGGCGATGCGGGCGTCACGATGGTGTCGCTCTTCTGGCACTTCGTGGATGTGATCTGGATCATCCTGTTTGTGCTGATCTACGTGTGGCAGCGTTCATGAGGCGATCGCGATGATCATTGACGACACTCTCTACGATGTGGTGGTGATTGGCAGCGGCGCTGCCGGCGGCACCTTGGCGGCCGAACTGGCCGAAGCAGGGCGGCGGGTGCTGGTGCTGGAGCGCGGCCACCGGCTGCCGCTGCTGGATCAGAACGTGGCCGATATCGACCTGTTTCGCAAGCAGCGCTACCACCCCGAAGCCCCCTGGTTCGGCAGCGACGGAGATCCCTTCAACCCCCAGATGGTGTACGCCCGCGGTGGCAACACCAAGATTTGGGCGGCGGTGCTGGAGCGGCTGCGCGAGGCCGAGTTCGAGGGGGTGGCGATGCAGGAGGGCCGCTCCCCGGACTGGGGGCTGCGCTATTGCGATCTGGCCCCGTACTACGACCGGGCCGAGAGCATCTACCGCGTGCACGGGATGGCGGGTGAGGACCCCACCGCCCCACCCCGCGCTGCTACCTACCCGCATGTCCCCCGGCCGCTGGAGCCGGTCCTGGAAACGCTGCGCGGTGACCTGCAACGCCAGGGAGTCCACCCCTACAGCCTGCCCCTGAGTTGGAGCGAGAGCGCGCACGATCCCACGGGCGATGCCGAGCTGTTCGGTCTGGAGCGGGCCCTAGCCCCCTCCAGACCGGGGGCGATTCCGGCGATGCTGCGCACTGGGGCGCTTGTGGAGGCCCTGCATGTGGATGCCTCCGGCCAGGAGGTGAAGGCCGTGGAGGCGAGCATCGGCGATGACCGCTGGCTATTCATGGGCCAGCAGGTGGTGCTGGCGGCCGGAGCCATCAACAGTGCCGCGATCCTGCTGCGATCGGCCGGTGAGCGCCACCCCGACGGCCTGGCCAATGGCTCCGGCCAGGTGGGCCGCAACCTGATGAAGCCCCAACTCACGGCGATCCTGCAGCGGGCCAACGCCCCTAACTCTGGGCGCTACGCCCCTGCCCTGGGCCTCACCGATTACTACTGGGGCGACAAGAACGTCGATTACGCCCTCGGTTCGATCCGTAACGGTGGCGGCGTGCTGCAGGACCCGCTGTTTGCCGAGTCGCCGCCGCTGCTCTCTCTGGTGAGCCGGCTGCTGCCCGATGGGGCGCTGGAATGGCTGGCCGACCGCTCGATCACTTGGTGGGCGATGACGGCGGTGCTGCCTGACCCCGACAACCGGGTGACGGTGAAGGGTGACCGCATCGACGTGGCTTACATCGCCAACAACCGCGAGGCCCACGACCGGCTGGTGTACCGCTGGCTGGACACGATCCAGAAGACCGAGGCTGACCCCCTCACCGAGGTGGTACAGCGGGCGCCGATCTATCCCCGCGGTGAGGCGCCCCTGAGCGTGATGGGATTCGCCTGCGGCACCTGTCGGATAGGCAGCGATCCCGCCAGCTCGGTGGTGGATCTGCAGGGCCGCTGCCATGAACTGGTCAACCTCTGGATCGCCGACGCGTCCGTGTTCCCCAGCTGTCCGGCGGTGGGTCCCGGCCTCACGGTGATCGCCCATGCCCTGCGGGTCAGCGACCATCTGCTCGGGCTGTTCTGCCCCTAGCTGGTCTGATCCATCCAGGCCAGCTGGCGCAGGATCAGCGCCACCACGGCACTGCGGTGCCGGGGTGAGAAAGGGCCGATGCGTCCGTTGTGGCCCATGCCTGCCACCACATCCCGTCTCACGCGCCCGGCGAAGCGGGTCTTGTTCCAGTTGGAGAGGGGAAGCAGGGGGGAGCGGCCGGGAAACAGCAGCGGCCCGAGGGCAGCCACAGGATCGCGGCTGCCCACCACCATGGCGATGCCGGCCACCTGGTCGAGGCGCTGGTTGCCGCTGAACACGCCGCAGCAGGTGACGATCTGCACTGGGCAGCGGCAGAGCACTTGCAGCACATCGGCCATGGCCATGGCCATCTCGCCGCCGCCGCTGTAACCCAGCAGCACGATCCGCTGGCCGCTGCCCCGGCGAAGACCGGCCTCCACCAGCCGCTGGGCCACTTTCAGGGCCAGCTCGTAGTTGAGGATCGGCCCATAGCGCCGGTCGGCGGAGATGCCCACCTTGATCACGTTGTTGGCCTGCACCAGGGCCC
>JBIIND010000082.1:0-6919 GCA_044337665.1 Cyanobium sp. | reverse complement strand
CCCGTCGGGCCGAAGCCCCAGCACCTCCAGATGCAGGTTGATCTTGGCGGGGGCGACAACGGAGACCTCGGCCATGGCGGGGAGTCAGACGGGGGGATCACCGCGGGCGGCGGTGTGGCGATTCAAACCTGCCGCCAGCGCGACCCAGCGCTCCGGCACCACCTCCTGGGGCCGCTGTGCCAGCCCGATCCCGGCCTCCGCCGCCAGCGTGAGGAGGGTGCCATCGGGAAGGAGACCGGCGAGGGTGTTGCGCAGCATCTTGCGCCGGGCGGTGAAAGCCCGCCGCAGCAGCAGCTCTACCGTCCGGGCCAGCTCCGGCGCCAGGCGCTGCTCCACGGGCAGGGGGTCGAGGGCGATCACCTCGGAATCCACCTTTGGCGGTGGCGAGAAGCAGCGGGGCGGCACCGGGCAGACGGGTCGAGCGTGGGCCAGCAACTGCAGGCGCACGCTCAGGGCGGAGAAGGCGCTTTCGCCAGGGCGGGCACGGATGCGCTCCCCCACCTCCCGTTGCACCAGCAGCACCAGGCGGCGGTACGGGGGGGTCAGCGGCCGGTCGAGACGGCCCACCAGGCGCTCCAACAGTGGCCCGGTGATGGTGTACGGAATGTTGGCCACCACCTTGTCGGCGGGGGGCATGCCGGCGGGCTGGAGAGGCACCTCCAGCGCATCCCCGGCGATCAGGTGCCAGCGGGGATCGGCACCGAAGCGTTCCTGCAGCCCCGCGGTCAGATCCCGGTCCAGTTCGACGCCCACCACCGCGGCGGCGGGGGAGGCCAGCAGTCGCTCCGTGAGCGCGCCACGGCCAGGCCCCACCTCCAGCACCCGCTCCCCGGGCTGCAGCTCCGCCGCCGCCACGATCCGATCCAGCACCCCGGGATCCATCAGCCAATGCTGACCGAAACGTTTGCGCGGCCGATGGCCTGGGAAGGGCATGGGAAAGGCGACGCGAGACGGGCGGATCGCGGGCGGACCCGCTACAGCTTGGAGGAGAAGCCGTCCCGTCCGATGTCCCGCCCTTGCCCCACTTTGTCGACCCTCCTGGCCGCTTCGCTCCTGCTGCTCCTGCCGCTCCCGCCGGCGCGCGCGGGCAGCGTCACCGCCGACTCGATCCTCGACCAGGAGGGGGCCCGCCAGGCGGCGATGGAGCAGGTTCCCCGTGGCGCCACCGTCACCGGGACGCGCTGCCAGGAGATCGGGGTGGGGGGCATGGACAACCCCCGCTACCGCTGCACCGTGGAGTATGGGCCGGCGGGTGCGACCCCTCCCGCCGCCAGGCCCTGAGCGCCGCCGCCCCCTCCCCGGATTCCGTTCAGATCTCCAGGCGGATCCAGGTCACGGGATCCGGCCCAGCGCGCTGGCCTGGATGGGGCAGCGGCACCAGCGCCGCCACCAACTCCACCGGCAGATCCGCCAGCTCGGGGTGGGTCGCCAGCCAGCAGTCCCAGGCCCGGGCCAGTCTTCGGCGCTTCTCGGCCCGGAGCGCGGCCCTTCCCTCGCCGTCCCGACCGCCGGGCCGCCGGCCCTTCACCTCGACCAGCAGCAGCCGTCCCGGTTTGGCCACCACCAGGTCCAGCTCCCCCCAACGGCAGCGCCAGTTGCGGCTGAGCAGCCGCCAGCCGCGCCTGCGCAGCAGCGTCCATGCCCGATGCTCGGCCCACTCCCCCCACCGCTGGGAACCACCCCCTCGCATCGACGCGGGCAACTGCCGTCCGCCAGTTCATCCCCCCAGCATTCCCAGGGAGCGTCAGACGGCAGGAAGGATGGGGGACAGTCCGGGGGCGGCGTTCCTATCCCGTCCAGCCATGCCCTCGCCGCTTCAGACCTGGTGCGGCGTTTGGCGCGGGCTTGTCAGAATGGCCGCACACCCCGTCCCGTCAGGGTCTCCCCCCGCCAGCCCCCCGCCCTGTGGCGGGTGGAATCCGTTCCCCTCGCCATGCCCCTTTCCCCATTCCCACCCCCCGGCGCCCGCGCCCTGGTGGCGATGTTCCTGGCCCTCCTGCTCAGCGCCGCCCTGGCCGTGCCACCTGCGGCACGGGCGGCGATGGATTACGCCAAGCAGGTGTTGATCGGCTCCGACTTCCACGGCACGGATCTGCAGGGCGTCACCTTCAGCCTCACCAACCTGCGGGACGCCGACCTCTCCGGGGCCGACCTCCGCGGAGCGATCCTGTTCGGGGCGAAGCTCCAGGACGCCAACCTCTCCGGAGCCGATCTGCGGGGGGCCACCCTCGACTCGGCGGTGCTGCAGGGCACGGATCTGCGCGACGCCCGGCTGGACGACGCCTTCGCTTTCAACACCCGCTTCCTGGATGTGCGGATCGACGGCGCCGACTTCACAGGGGTTCCGCTGCGCGGCGATGCGCTCAGGAGCCTCTGCGCGGTGGCGACGGGAACCAACCCCATCAGCGGCCGCGATACCCGTGAGACCCTGGGATGCTGAGTCGCTCGCCCGTTCGATGAGCCTCGATCCCCGCAGCCGCGAGCGCCTGGAAGCCCTGGGCCGGCGGCTCCCCCAGCCCCTGCCGGCGCCGGCAGCCGCCAAGCCCACCGCCAGCGCCCCGCGCCATCCGCTGGAGACGGAAGAGAACCCCGAGCGCCTGTTTCGCGAGCTGATGGGCGCCAGTCCCGATGGTCGCGTGCCGCCCCACCTGCTGGAGCGGCTGCGGGAGCTGGAGAGCCGTCGTGCGACGCCCCCGGTTCCGCCCCCGGCCCCGGCCCCATCCGGGAAAGCCCCAACGGCAGCGCCCCCCCGGCGCCCCGACGCCCGCCAGCCCGTCGCCGAGGCTGATCGCCAGCTTTATGCCACCTTCGCCCAGCTGCTGCTGGAGCAGGACGGGGACGGCTGAGGGGGCCCTCCCTCCGGGTGGGTGCCGGTGGGGAGCTGGGTCAGCGGATCGGTGGGTCTCCCCCGGGCTCCAGCTGAATAGTGGTGTGGACGATGCCCTGCCTGGCGAGCCGTTGCTTCGCTTCGTGGAGCAGGGCCATGTCATCCACGCCGTCGGCACGACGCAGATGGGCCGTGAGGGCGTTCTGGGAGGTGCTCATCGCCCAGATGTGCAGGTGGTGCACGTCGGTGACACCGGGCAGATCCCGCAGGGCCGCCTCCACGGCCTCTGGATCGATGCCGTGGGGAACGGCGTCGAGGGCAACCACCAGCGATTCGCGCAACAGCCGCCAGCCGCTGACGGCCACCGCCAGCCCCACTCCGATGGCGGTGAGGGCATCGAGCCCATCCCAGCCGGTGATGCGCACCAGCAGCGCGCTCACCAGAACGGCGGCCGAGACGGCGGCATCCGTCAGCAGGTGCACGACGGCGGCACGGCGATTGAGGTCGTGGGAGCGGGCATGGCCGAAGAGCCGCGCCGAGAGCAGGTTGACGACGACGCCCGCGGCGGCCGCCACCGCCACCGGGCCGCTGACCACCGGCACCGGATCGCGCAGGCGCTGCAGGGCTTCGAAGACCACCACCGCGGCCGCCATTAGGATCAGTACCGCGTTCACCAGTGACGCCAGCTGGGTGCTGCGCCCGAAGCCATAGGTGAATCGGGGGGTGGCCGGCCGTGTGCTGAGCCGTTCCGCTCCCCAACCCAGCAGCAGGCCGGCGACGTCTCCGAGGTTATGGACGGCATCGCCGATCAGGGCGAGGGAGCCGAAGGCCAGCCCGATCGCCAGCTGCAGGCCGGAGAGGGCGCTGTTGAGCACGATGCTCCAGCGGAAGGCGGCGGCCGAGCCGGGCCGGTGCTCGTGCTGACGGGGATGGGGTCGGCGCTGCTCGGCAACGGCCGGATGCTCGTTGTCCACAATCTCGGAAGCCTGGCGGGGAAGGGGAGGGGGCATGGTGGCGAGGTCACCCGCGCAGCACCGCTGGATTGTGGCGCGGGTGGAGTCGCAGCAAAGCGGGCCCCACCCCCAGCCCGTGCGCACCCCTTCCCGAACAGTACAGACGAACTAGCGTGAAAGGCCTGCCAC
This sequence comes from Cyanobium sp., assembly GCA_044337665.1. Taxonomy (GTDB): domain Bacteria; phylum Cyanobacteriota; class Cyanobacteriia; order PCC-6307; family Cyanobiaceae; genus Cyanobium. Next base: position 2,950 of record JBIIND010000082.1, on the reverse strand, counting down.
GCCGCCCATGCTCCAGCACGCCCCTCCCTCTCCCGCCGGCCAGCGCCGCCCGCCGCGGTCACGCGAGGCGTTCGCGCTGATCGATGCCAACAACTTCTACGCCTCCTGTGAGGCGGCGCTCGATCCCTCCCTCCGGGGCCGGCCGCTGGTGGTGCTCTCCAACAATGACGGCTGCATCGTCGCCCGCAGCGCCGAAGCCCGCGCCCTGGGCATCGCCATGGGCACCCCGTACTTCCAGGCACGGCCGCTGCTGGAGCGCCACGGTGTGCTGGTGCGCAGCTCCAACTACACCCTCTACGCCGACATGAGCCAGCGGCTGATGGGCACGCTCGAGCGCTGGCTCGAAGAGCTGGAGATCTACTCCATCGACGAGGCCTTCGGTCGCCTGCGTCGCCCCCGAGCCGAAGCCAGCCGCGGCTGTGCGGATCTCAGCGCCTGGGGTGCGGCGGGATCTGGGCCTGCCGGTGGCGGTGGGCATCGCTCCCACCAAGGTGCTCGCCAAGCTGGCCAACCGCATCGCCAAGCACCACCCCGAGTTCCGCCGGCACGGCGTGTTCGATCTCGGTGCCTTGGAGAATGCCGATCCCTGGCTGGAGGCGGTGGCGGTGGAAGACGTCTGGGGCATCGGCCGACGGCTGGGCCGCTGGTGCCGCCTGCGTGGCGTGCGCACTGCGCGCGAGCTGCGGGATCTTCCGGCGGAAGAACTGCGCCAGCGCTGCGGCGTGGTGGGGCTGCGGCTGCAGCGGGAGCTGCAGGGGCACAGCTGCCTGCCGCTGGTGCGCCTGCCACCGGCGAAGCAGGAAACCTGCGTGAGCCGCAGCTTCCGCAGGCCCCTCACCAGCGCCCGGGAGCTGCGGGAAGCGGTGGCCACCTACCTCAGCCGCGCCGCGGAAAAGCTGCGCCGGCAGCGGCAGCGGGCCGGGGCGATCACGGTGTTCGTGCGCACCAGCCCCTTTGATGGCCGTCCCTTCTACAGCAACGCCACCACGGTGCGGCTGGCCCTCGCCAGCGATGACACGGCCGTGCTGCTGGCCGCCGCTCTGCCGCTGGTGGACCACCTGTTTCGCCCCCACCGACCGCTGCACAAAGCCGGCGTTCTCCTCCAGGACCTGCAGTCGCTGGAGCAGCTGCAGCACCATCTGCTGGCTCCCCAGAGCGAAAGCGAGCAGCGGCGGCGCGCCGCCCTGATGGCGACGGTGGACGCCCTCAACCACCGCTACGGCAGCGGCGCGATCCAGTGGGCGGCCTGCGGCCTGCGGCCGGGCTGGACGATGCGCCGCTCGCGCCTGTCGGGGGCGGCCACCACGCGCCTGGAGGAGCTGCCGGTGGCACGGGCCTGAGGGGTTGCGGGCCGCTCGCAGGGCCGGGGGAAGCGCCCCGCGCGTGCCAGCGCCTCAGAGCCCATCGAGCATCGAAGCGATCTGGTTGCGACCGTTGCTTTTGGCCAGCTGCAGCGCGTCCTCAGCCCTTCGCATCAGATCGGGAAAGCCTTGGTCGCGGGGCCCCAGGGCCGTGATTCCACCGCTGAGGTGGAGCTGCCAATCGGAGTGCTTCCAGATCCCCACCATCTCCCGGGCGGCATGGCGCAGAGCCTCCGCCAGGGCCATCGCGGCGTCGAGGTCGAGGTCCACCAACAGCAGCGCGAACTCACTGTCCCCCAGCCGGGCGGCGAAATCCTGCTCCCGCAGGAAGCCACGCCCCAGCCGCACCAGGTCGGCGAGCAGACGGTCGCCGACCTCGTGGCCCCAGCGGATGTTGACCTGGCGCAGGTTGTCGATATCCAGCAACAGCAGCGTGAGGGGATGGGCGGTATGACGGGCACGGGCGAATTCCCGGGCGCCCACCGCCAGGAAGCTGTGGCGGGTCGGCAGGCCCGTGATCGGGCAGAACGTGGCCAGAAGGCGGAGATCGATCTCCCGCATCACCAGGTCGGCGAGCAGTTGCAGCTGGTGAATCTGAACCGAATCGGGGTGATGGGGCTGCTGGTCGATCACGCAGAGGGTGCCGAGGTTGTGGCCCTCGGCACTGCGCAACGGCGCTCCGGCATAAAAGCGAATGTGGGGGAAGCCCGTGACGAGGGGGTTGTTGGCGAAGCGCTCGTCGAGCTGGGCATCGGCCACCACAAGGGGCTGATCGGCGACGATGGCGTGGGCGCAGAACGCCTGATCCCGCGGCGTCTCCCGCGCCTCAAGCCCCTTGTGGCTGAGGAACCACTGCCGTTCGGCCTCCACCAGCGAGATGACGGCGATGGGGGTGTGGAAGATGGAGCTGGCCAACTCGATGATGCGCTCAAAGTGCTCATCGCTGGCGGTGCCGATCACGCCGTGGCGCTCGAGATCGCGTAAGCGCTGCTCCTCGTCGACGGGGATCGGATAGGCGGGATAGGCCACGATCGCCCTGGAATGCATCCTCCTGAGCCTAGGAGCGCACGGGAGCGAGGGGGACCGGGAGGGGCCGGGTTCAGGCGGCGGGGAGGCTGCGGGAGAGTGCCACTTCGGCGTAATCCGAGCAGCGATGCTGGTCGAGTTCGCTCAGGTGCCTTCTCTCGCTGTAATACGCCTCCTGGAAACGCAGCGCATCGGCATTGAGACGCACGAACAACCCCTCGATCCGCTCCTCCATGTCCACCCCGGCGGGGGACGGGAGCGGGGCGGCGCTGTTGGCGTCAGGAGGCAAGTCCCCCTCCCCCGCCAGCAATTGGGCAATGCAGTGCTCAAGGGTGCGCAGGTTCTGGCTGCGCCAGGCGTCGAGCAGGTGACGACAGCGCTTCTCGGTGGCCAGGCGGGCCCGCAGGGCGATGGCGCCCCGCAGCTGCAGCAGCGGCTGCTCGAGGGAGATCCGCTGCAGCTCACTGGGCTGGAGCAGGGGCACAAGACGGCCCTGCAGTTCGCTTTCCTCCAGCAGCAGGCGGTCGGAGAGCAGGCGCGCCAGGTCGAGGTCCGCCAGCTCC
>JBIIND010000140.1:0-5079 GCA_044337665.1 Cyanobium sp. | reverse complement strand
GTGCTTCTCGGGGGCGGCGGGGGAGGGGACGTCGGTCACTGGGACGGGGGGTGTGGGCGGCTCAGGTGAGTTTTCGATCCAGGAGCGGGCGAATCGCCAGGAACAGCCCGACGGCCAGGGCCGCCAGGATGCCGAGGCAGGTGGCGGCGGTCAGGGATCCGTAGGGGGCCTTCAGCACCACGTCGGTGAGGCGGAAGGGGCCGGCGTAGGCGGCGCGGATCGGTTCAATCGCGAAGGTAAGGGGATTCAGGGCCGCAAGCCAGCCCAGCCAGGGGGGCATGAAGGAAATCGGCGCCAGGGCGGTGCTGGCGAACAGCAGCGGCAGGTTGGCCACGAAGATCACCGCGATCAGCTCGATGTGCCCCGGCAGGGCGAAGGCCAGCCCCAGGCTCAGGGCCGTCACCGCGAACGTGAGCAGCAGCAGGGTCACCAGGACGAGCACCAGGCCTGCGGCTCCCGGCCAGCCGTAGCCGAGCAGGGCGGCGGTGAGCAGGATCGCCAGGCTCTGGATCAGGCTGAGGCTGGTGATGTAGAGGACCGAGGCCAGGACGATCGAACTGCGCGCCCGCAGGGGGGCCACCAGCAGACGGTTGAGGAAGCCGAACTCCCGGTCGAACATCACCGGCAGGCCAGCATTGAGGGCCCCGCTGAAGGCGGTGAAGACGATGACGCCGGCCCCCAGGAAACGGCCGTAGCTCATGCCGCTGGGGAGCAGGCCCTCGGGCGCGTTGGCAAACAGGGCCCCGAACAGCACCAACCAGATCAACGGCTGCAGGATCCCGGCCACCAGGGTGGAGGGGCGCCGCGCAAGCTGGACGAAAAGCCGCCGGGTGAGGGCCAGGGTCTCCTGGCGGATCTCGGCCAGGGCTGTGGCACCGGATCCCGCCGGTGTGGGGGCAGCGAGGGAGGGGCTGGCGGTGGTCATCGCGGGAAGGGGGAGCGGGAGGGGAGAGCGTCGCGGTGGCGGGTGTCCGAGGGGGGATCAGCGCATCGCCTGCTTGCGCTCGGCTTTGGGATCCCTCTGGCCGGCGACGGCGAGTTCGGCATCCATCAAGGTGCGGCCCGTGGCCTGCAGGTACACGTCGTCGAGGCTGGGGCGGCTCTGGGCCAGGGCGAAAACCGGCATCTCGGCCTCCGCCAGCTGCCGTCGCAGCCGTTCCACCACGCTGCCGTCCTCCACCACCAGGTTGAGGGAAAACCCCTGGGAACGGTTCACGACCACCTGGCGCACACCGTCGCAGCCGAGCACAAGCTCCCGCACCCGACCGGCCTCCTGCTCATCGCTGAACTCCCTGACCCGCAGGGTCACCCGGTCGCCCCCCAGGGCGGCCTTGAGCTCCTCTGGGGTGCCTTCGGCGATCACCCGACCGTCTTCGAGGATGGCCAGCCTGTCGGCCAGGGCATCCACCTCCTCGAGGTAGTGGCTGCTCAGCAGCACGGTGGTGCCCTGATCCCGCAGCTGGCGCAGCACCATCCAGATGGCGGCGCGACTCTCGATGTCCAGGCCCACCGTGGGCTCATCGAGCACCAGCAAGCGGGGCCGATGCAGCAGACCCGAGGCCAGGTCGAGACGGCGGCGCATCCCGCCGGAGTAGGTGCCGCAGCGGCGATCGATCCAGTCGTCCATCGCCAGCAGGGCGATCAGCTCGCGGATGCGCCCATCCCGATCGGTGGGGCGCAGGTGGTAGAGGTCACCCTGCAGCTCCAGCAGCTCCCTCCCGGTGAGGATCTTGTCGATCGCCACCTCCTGGGCCACGTAGCCGAGCAGGCCGCGGGCGGAGCGGGGATCGGCGAGGGCATCCACACCCGCCAGCCGCACGGAGCCGGCATCCGGGGCCAGCAGGGTGCAGAGAATGCGCAGGGCCGTTGTCTTGCCGGCGCCGTTCGGGCCGAGCAGGCCATAGAGACAACCGGGCGGCACGCTCAGACAGAGATCGTCCAGGGCCTGGACCGGGGTCGCCTTGCGGCCGCCGCCGTAGCGCTTGCTGACGTGCTGCAGCTCGATCAAGCCTGAATGACTCCCTTGGCGCTCAACGGAGGGGCAATCTAGGCAGAGCCCATGGCGAGCCGGAGGGGGAGAGCCGCCAGCAGCGCAGGGACGTCGATGGCCGCGGCCTGGGGGGTGCGGGCCAGAACCAGCAGCAGGCAGATGCCGAACAGATAAAAAATCGACCAGCGGAACAGGCTGCGGGCGCAGGTGGGATCGTCAGGTTCTGCGAACAGCCGGTCGCTGAGTTGGAGCAGGCGGGCGTTGAAGGGGAGCAGCAGCAGCCCGTACAACCAGCCGCCCGTGGGCAGGACGAGACAGCCGAGGCCGCTCAGAAGCGCCGTCAGCCAGCTGTAGGCGCGGATGGCCCGCACGGTCACGGCCGTGCCGCGCACCGCGGGGAGCATCGGAATTCCCACCGAGCGGTAATCGTCACGGAGCAGCAGGGCCAGGGCCCAGAAGTGGGCCGGTGTCCAGACCATCACCAGACTGAACAGCCACCAGCCCCCCCAGCCGAGCTGCCCGCTGGCCGCGGCCGCCCCGACCAGGGGTGGAATGGCACCGGCCACACCGCCGACCACGATGTTCTGGGTGGTGCGGGGTTTGAGCAGGGCGGTGTAGAGCAGCACGTAGCTGCACAAACCGAGCAGGGAGAGGGCGGCGGCGAGGCAGTTCACCCCCAGCACCAACACCGTCACCGAGCCCGCGGTGAGGGCGATCGCCAGCAGGAACGCCTGGCGGCGGGCCAGACGACCCGAGGGCAGGGCGCGACGGCTGGTGCGCTGCATGCGCCCGTCGAGCTCCTCCTCCCACAGGCAATTGAGCACTCCGGCGGCGGCGGAGGCCATCGCCCCTCCGAGGAGGGTGGCGAGCAGGCGAAGCGGGGTGGGAGGCCAGCCGGCCGTCAGGGCCATGCCGCCGAGGGTGGTGGCGAGCAGCAGGGGGATCAGCCGCGGCTTGGCCACCTCCAGCCAGGCCGGCAGGCGCACGGAGGGGCGGATCGATGGGCTGCGGGGAGCCGGGGCCGGGACAAGCCCGGAGGTGGCGCTAACCATGGAATACCTCCTGCGGGGGAGAAGAAGCGGAGGTGCCGGAGACCGGCAGGCTGCGGCCCCAGAGGGCCGCCACCACGGCGACCAGCAGGGCCGCGGTGATCTGGTGGGCCACCGTGAGGGGCGGCAGGCTCAGCTGCAGCCGCAGGGTGGCGACGCCAAGGGCCAGCTGCAGAACCACCAGCAGGCCCGCCAGGGCGGAGAGCAGGCGGAGGCCTGGGCGGGACGGTCGGGGCAGGGCGAGCAGGGAAAGGGGAACGAGAGCCAGTACGGCGAGGCCGACGGGTCCGGCGGCGAGGCGGTGACGGAACAGCCATGAACAGGCCTCCCCGGCTTGCAGACAGAGGGAGGCGGCCCAGTGGCTGGCCATCAGGCCACCCAGCACGCACTGGCCGAGCAGCAGGGCTCCGGACAGGCCCACCAGGGGCAGCCACAGACGGGGGAGGGGGGCGGCCGCGGCGGGCTGGGAGCTGGCGATGCGGGTAAGGCGGAGGCGCTGATCGGTGGCGCTGATCAGGGCCACCAGCACCAGGGCTGTGGTCAAGTGCGCCGTGACAATCGCCGGCTCCAGGAGGCGGGTGACGGTGAAAGCCCCCAGGGCTCCCTGGCCGGCCACCAGCAGCAGGGCGGCGGCGGCATGGCGGGGCAGCCAGGGCGGAAGGTCTCGGCGGCGCAGCAGGCTCACCGCCGCCAGCACCAGCAGGGCCAGGCCCACCAGAAAGGCATCGAGGCGATGAAACCACTCCAGGAACACCTGCAGATTCATCTGACGGCCTGGCAGCAGCAGGCCGTAGCAGAGGGGCCAATCCGGGCAGGCCAATCCGGCCTCCATCACCCGCGTGGCGCCACCCACGGCGACCAGGGCGATCAACGCCACCACCAGATGGGCGGTGAGGATCTCAATCCAGGCCAGGGGTGGCGCTGGCGGAGCCGATCCAGGGCCGCCGAGGGAAGGGGGAACCCCATCGGCGGCGAACACCGACGACGGGGAAGCCACCAGTCGTGGTGCCAACGGCATCGGACGCTGTTGAAAGGGTTTTCAAGGTAGCGACTTTTTAAAAATCAGCGATCCCGCACATCCAGCCCCGAAAAGGGACGAAGTGTGAAATTTCGCGGCAATGGCCGCCTCTGCTACAAACGCTTTCGCATCTTCCTCTGGGAGTAAATACGCTGGGAAACCACGTCGCTGAACGTCCGGACGGCCTAAAGCCCAAGCCTCGGCCCCAAGGCAGCCCGGCCCGGTTCCCCCAGTTCCCCCGCTCACCCCTCCGTCGTCTCTCCGTGCAGATCCCCTCCGCGCTGATCACTTTGCTGGCGGGCATGCTCCTTGTGCTCGCCGGCCTTTGGGTCGGCAACAACATCTCCCTGCTGCCTGTGGACGCCAGCAGCAATGCGCCGATCTACGACGACCTGTTCAAGGTGCTCTTCATCATCGGCACCATCCTGTTCCTGGGGATTGTCGGTCTGCTCGTTTTCAGCCTGATCCGCTTCCGCCGCCGCCCCGGCCAGCGGGGCGATGGCGTGGCGATCGAGGGCAATCTGCCGCTCGAAATTCTCTGGACCGCGATTCCGGCGATCGTGGTTCTATTTGTCGGCATTTACAGCTACGACATCTACGAGCGCATGGGCGGGATGGTTCCCCTCAATGATCACAGCGCCATGCACGCGGCTCCCAACGGGGGCGCCACCATGGCGGCAATGGCCGATGGCGCCGTGATGGCGGCGTCCGTTCAAGGCGGTGCCGACCCACCGGCCGATGCGAATCAACCGCGCGTCTGGGGGGGCATCGGCCCCACCGGCGCCATGGAGGGCGCCCTGCCCGTCGATCTGACGGCCATGCAGTTCGCCTTCATCTTTCACTATCCCGACGGGGACATCACCAGCGGTGAGTTGCACGTTCCCGTCGGCCGCCCTGTCGAGCTGCGCATGAAGGCCAAGGATGTGATTCATGCCTTCTGGGTTCCCCAATTCCGCCTCAAGCAGGACGTGATCCCCGGACAACCCACGGTGCTGACCTTCACCGCCACCCGCCCCGGCAGC
>JBIIND010000081.1:0-6933 GCA_044337665.1 Cyanobium sp. | reverse complement strand
ATCCAGCGGGAGCTGGAAACACCGATCGCCAAGGCGATCCTGGCCGGCACCTTCGCGCCCGGCGCCACCATCGCCGTGGCGGTGGAGGGCGAGGGCGAAGGGGCGAAGCTGCGGCTGCAGCCGGCGCAACCGGCCCGCCTGCCGGTGCTGGTGTAGGGGCGGGCGCAGCCCTCGCAGGGGCTGCGCTTTTTTCGGCGCTGGGGTGTCAAAACTCGGCTGGCCTGTTCAGCCAATCAATCAGGGTCGCTCTCCTGCTCATCGGAACCGGTGAATCTCAGCGTATCCCCCCAGTTGCCGACTTCCCAGGTGCCGTTGTAGCCGTCAAAGCCATTATCGCTTTTTGAAGCGATGCCGGAATCCTGATAAGGATCATCAGCAGTGCCGGTGATCTCCGTGATGCGGGTGCCAAACTGCGTGACCGATCCATACCTTTGGATCTGCGCAAGCATCTGATCAATATCGTCGGCGGCGCTCATGGTTCTCCAGGTCGGTGCACGAATAAGCCTATGCAGGAGAACCGATCGCGGCACCGTGGCGTGCCACAAACCGTTGGGTTTCTTGATGATGCCCCCGCATATTCCCTCGCCGCGATTCGCAATGGATGCGCTCGCCTGCGGTGGTATTTCCCTGGGGCGAGCTTGCGTTCGGGGCGAGGGTGGATCGGGTTGGCGGAGCCATGGCCAGCGCTGCCCCAGGGGCAGGGTGGTAAAAACCGCTGCCCTTGGCGGTGGCGGTGCCGCTCCGGATCAGAAGAGGAGCTTGTCAATATTGGCCAGGGCACATTGGCTGCGCACCGGGTAGTGAACACCAACCTGGGCCGTGATGCTGACATTGGAGCGCCGCTCAAACACCATCACGATGTCTGAGCCGCCAAAAAGAAAGGAGGAAATCATCTCACCCTTGCGGACAGTTCTGCCGACAACTTCGCTTTGGAGCCTGGCATTGATCAGGGCCACCTGCTCCTCGTAGCTGCGCCCTTCCCTTTCCTCAGGGCTCAGGCGTATGAGCTCCTGGGTGTCAGGGTTCACGAAGGCCACCGAAGAGACGTGCGCCATGCCCATCGGCAAGACCGCGATTTTGCCGATGGCTGTTTGCAACACGAACAGCCCCCGGCATTGCACGAACTGATAGCCGGTTGGGTCGTGGGCCTCAAGATAGCGGCTTGGAATCACCGCATTGGCCAGGCTGGAAGATTCCATCGCCTGCTGTTCGGGATCAAGGACATCTAGCTCCACCTCCAGATACACCTGGCCAGGGATGAATCTGGCCTCAAGGATGGTGCCCGCTGCGGGGGCATGTTGCCGATGGTAATCAAAGACATTGAGGAAGCTGTGGATCAGGAGGCCTCCATCAAAATCGCGGGCATGGGGTGAGTCCTTCAGCAATTCGGGAATGGGCCACTCCACATGCTTCACCACGATCGATGCTTCCGCTGGCAGCGGTTCACCCACGGACGTGCTGATCGTCCACTGGCCGACAAAGGTGGATTCAGCGGGGAAGACAATCAGGCGCGGCTCATTCGGCTGGGCGACGGGGCGCAGCAGATCAATATCTTTGAATCGACGGGAGAACCAGTCATTAAAGCTTCGGTAACTGCGGATGCCGCCCTCGCCACCCTCGTAGTCCTGATAGGCATATTCGGGGCCAAACTTATAGCTTTCGAGATACTGTGCCGATGCGGGTGTGTCTAAAAACTCTCCCCATTCAATGGCAAACTCCCGCAGCCAGAGCGATAGGGGTGTCAGCTGTTGGCCGTCGATCGGATCGATGGGGCTCTGCAGGGCGATGAGCTCCGGTTGATTGAAGTAGTAATAGAATTGAGTGATGCGCAGATAATCCGTTCGCTCGTGATAGATTTCCCCCTCCCATTCCCATACCCGCAGCTCGGGGATCCAGGTGACCAGGGCATCGAGATAGAAATAGAACTGATCCAGGGTGTGGATGCGTTCGAGTTCGGGGATGCGCCGCTGACTCACGGCGGCGATGGCCCCCTCGAATGCGGCCTCGTAGGATTGGCTCCTGATCAGTGTTTTCAGTTTCGTTGTAATCGGCTGCTGGGGTTCATAGGGCACCCCTGTTGCGGGCAGGTTCTGCAGGAAGCTCGGAGCCTGAAGAATGGGGGAGGACAGGCTGTGCCGGTCAGGATGATGGGCTTGGGGTGCCGAGAGCGCCCCCCACCTCAGGCGAGCACCGGATCGATGGCGGCGGCTCTCCTGCCTTGTCGTCATGGCCGTTATTGCGAAGGGTTGCCATCAGCATTATGCGTGAGAAGTCAAGTTTCGCGGAACAACAAGCGGGGCAAAAAGCGCCACAAAGAGTCACAAAGAGCGGGGCAATGCTCGGGAATTGAGAAGGCCCTTGATCGGTTTTCCTGGCCGCCATCCTCCCGGATGACCTCTGTCGCTCGCGCCCGCAATGCGGCGCTCTTGCCCGGAAGTGCCATTGCCGTTGCCGCGCTTGCGTGCCGCACGAGCCATCGCAGCCCATCAGCCCGTGGCCATCCCCTTGGCGGAAACCGGGACATCGATCGCCAGACCTAGGCCGCACCCGCCGCGATCGCATCGATGCGCCTGGCCAGGGCCACATCCAGATCGGTGAGACCGCCGCTGTCGTGGGTGGTGAGCTCAATCGTCACCCGGTTCCAGACGTTGCTCCATTCGGGGTGGTGATCCATCGCCTCGGCGGCGAGGGCAACCCGGCTCATGAAGCCGAAGGCCTCGGAAAAATCGGCGAAGCGAAGCTCGCGGCGCAGTTTGCCGTGATGGGGTTGCCAGGCCGGCAGCTCCTTGGCGAGGGCAGCGATCTGGGCAGGGGTGAGGGGCTCGGCGGCCATGGCAACGGGGCGAACGGGGCTGACCGTAGGGGAGCCGCCGGGAAGCGGGCCCCCTTCAGCGTCGGATGTGGCGCACAAGCCCGTGAGGGCAGTCTCGTGGGCAGGGAGCTGGTGCACGGCCAGGGCGAGCCCCCCGGCGAGCAGCAGGGTCAGCAGCCAGGCCCGGGAGCCTCTCTCCTGTTGTCGCCACCCCTACCACGCCTCCTTCTCCCCCACGTGCTGGCGCCAGTGGTCCCGCTGCCGGAGACGTGGGGGCTGATGCGGAGGTAGGCCATTGGGGACCGGCAGGCGGGGCCGCGATGAAGAGCGCGTGAATAATAGGCAAGTCAAGGGTGAGAGATGGTGAGGGCTTGGGGTGCTCCGGCTGGGCTCAGGCCCCGATCAGGTGCAGACCAAGCCGCCGCTGCTGGCGGCCGGCGCGGTGTTCCCACAGGTAGATCGCCTGCCAGGTGCCCAGCAGCAGCCGGCCCCCCTGGAACGAGTGGCTCAGGCTCGTGCAGGTGAGCGCCGTGCGGATGTGGGCGGGCATGTCGTCGGGGCCCTCGTCGTCGTGCACCCAGCGGTGCAGTTCGCCCCGGCCGCTGACCGGCTTCACCCCCTCCTCGGGAACCAGTGCCCGCAGGTAGGCCGCCAGATCCACCAGCACCCGCGGGTCGGCGTTCTCGTTCACCGTGAGGCTGCAGCTGGTGTGCAGGCAGCTGATCACGGCGATGCCGGTGTCCAGGCCGCTGGCGGCGATCTCCCGGTTCAGGGCGGTGGTGATGTCGGTGAAGCCCTCGCCGGAGGTGGTGAGGCTGAGGTGGCGCAGGCTCTGCTGCAGCATCGAGGGGGGCGGAGTGCTGGGTTCAGCATCGCCCGGGGACCTGCCCCTCGCGACAGCGGAACGGAGCCATGATTTTTTGCAGGCAATCTTCGCTTTGTCTTCTGTTTTGTTTTGTCTATGACTCGGTCGTCGGGCCTGCTGCTGGGGCAATTCCTACCGGTGGGTATCTTGTGCTGAGATCTTTTCTGCGAGTGGCGTCAAAAGTAACCCCTGGCTTGGTTATTGGCTTCCTCTTGCCCGTCCGTTGGGCCCTGGGGCTAAGGCTCTGCAGATTGTTGTTGGCGGCAGCGCCTATGCTGTAGCCATATTCTCTGGTGCTTACAACGATAATGCTGGCAAATTAGCCATGGTTCTCATGCCTTGGATTGGGTGACAAGCCGTTGCCATCTCCTTTGTTTCGTCATTGTCAAACCAGCTTGGTTTGCCTGGTAAAGCTGGCACGCAAGCCCCATGCTTTGCCTTTGATGCAGATGGGAGTGGTGTTGCCGCCGCCCGCGGGAATGTCAATGGGACCGTGACGGGTCCCATCACGGCAATAACCAACACAAGCACTTACCCAACAGCAACCCCCCTCCCTTCCATCGCCACGGCCGTGCCTGGCCCGTTGCCCCTGTTCGGCGCCGCCGCCGCCCCGCTGCGATCACGCCATACGGCGCCGCTCCCTACCATCATCACAAAACCGTTCCTCGGCCCCGGCCCACCCCTTGGCCCAGTCACCCGCTGCCCTCACCATCCTTTTCGACGGCGGCTGCCCCCTCTGTCTGCGGGAGGTGCGCTTCCTCGAGGGCCGCGACCGCCGACGCCATGGCACCCGGCCGGAGCTGGCCTTCGTTGACATCGACGCCGCCGGCTACAACCCCGATGCCCACGCCGGCATCACCTACGCCGAGGCGATGGGCCGCATCCACGCCCTCGCCGCCGATGGCACAGTCCTGCGAGGTGTGGCGGTGTTCCGCCGCGCCTACGAGCTGATCGGCCTGGGCTGGCTCTACGCCCCAACCGCCTGGCCCCTGCTTGGCCCGCTGGTCGATTTCTTCTACCGCCTCTGGGCCGCCGCCCGTCTGCGGCTCACCGGCCGTCCTTCCCTGGAGCAGCTCTGCGCTGAGCGGGCGGGCCGGTGTCGGATCTGACGGGCGACGCCACGCCTGATCTGATCGTGGTCGGCAGCGGCCTGGGTGGCCTCTGTGCCGCCGCCCTGGCGGCCCGCCATGGCCTGGAGGTGCTGGTGCTTGAAGCCCACGACCGCCCCGGTGGTGCCACCCACGGCTTCACCCGTCGCGGCTTCCACTTCGAGAGCGGCCCTTCCCTCTGGAGCGGCTTGGGTCGCTGGCCCAGCACCAACCCCCTGGCCCAGGTGCTGCGGGCCATCGGCGAGAGCGTGCCGGTGGTCTCCTACCGCGACTGGGGCCTGTTGCTGCCGGAGGGCGACCTGAAGGTGGGGGTGGGCCTGGAGCCCTTCCTGGTGGTGGTGCGCGAGCTGCGCGGGCCCGCGGTGGCTGACGAATGGGCCCGCTTCATGGCCGCCCTGGAGCCCCGCTGCCGCGCCGCCCGCGCCCTGCCCCTGCTGTCGTTGCGGCCCGGTCCCGGCATCGCCCTGAGCCTCGGGGCCAGCGGTGCCCTCGGTCTGCTCGGCCAGGCGGGTCAGCTGGCCTCCCTCGGTGGCGCCTTCGGGCCGATTGCCCGCCGCCACCTGCGCGATCCCTTCCTGCTCCATTGGTGCGAGCTGCTCTGCTTCCTGATCTCCGGCCTGGGGATGGAGCACACCAGCGCCGCGGCGATGGCCACCCTGTTCGGCGAATGGTTCGAGCCCGGCGCCTGCCTCGACTACCCCTTGGGTGGCAGCCCGGCCGTGGCCGACGCCCTGGTGCGGGGCCTGGAGCGTCACGGCGGCGTGCTGCGGCTGCGGGCGCCGGTGGCGCGGATCCTGGTGGAGGGCGGCCGGGCGGTGGGGGTGCGGCTGGAGGGGGGCGAGGAGATCCGCGCCCGCCGCGGCGTGATCAGCAACGCCAGCCCCTGGGACACCCTCGCCCTGCTGCCTCCTGACGCCGGCCCTTCCCGCTGGCGCGAGCGCCAGGCCGCCACCCCCGCCTGCGCCAGCTTCCTCCACTGGCACCTGGCCCTGCGCCATCCGGAACCCTGCAGCCTGCCGGTGCACCACGTGTGGGTGGGCGACTGGCAGCTGGGCATCACGGCGGAGCGCAACGCCCTGGTGTTCTCCATGCCCTCGGTGCTCGATCCCGCCCTGGCGCCGGAGGGGCATCAGGTGCTCCACGCCTACAGCCCCGCCAACGAGCCCTGGGAGCTGTGGGAAGGCCTGGAGCTGGGCAGCGCCGCCTACGAAGCGCGCAAGGGCGAGCGCTGCGCCCTCTTCGGCGCGGTGTTCGAGCGGATCCTGCCGGACTGGCGCGAGCGCGCCGTGCTGGAGCTGCAGGGCACGCCCCTCACCCATCGCCGCTACCTGCGGGTGGCCCGCGGCAGCTACGGCCCCGCCTGGCCCGCCGATCGCGGCCCCTTCCCCGGCGGGGGCACCCCGATCGAGGGCCTGGTGCTCTGCGGCGCCGGCGCCTTCCCCGGCATCGGCGTGCCCCCCGTGGCCGTCAGCGGCGCCATGGCGGCGCATCGATTCGTGAGCGCCCGCCAGCAACGGGAGCTGCTCGCCTCCCTCGGCCTGGTGGGCTGAGGGCCTGCGGCGCGCGGGCAGCATGGGGGCTGCCGCGAAGCGCCGCGATGACCGTGATGACCAGCCGTTACGAGGGGGGCCTGCGCTGCCGCTCCGTGCATGAGGGCTCCGGCCGCGAACTCCTCACCGACGCCCCCCTCGACAACCAGGGCCGGGGGGAGTCGTTTTCCCCCACCGACCTGGTGGCCACCGCCCTGAGCACCTGCCTCCTCACGATTCTGGGGATCGTGGCCGCGCGCCACGCCATTCCCCTGGAGAGTTGCGAAGCGCGGGTGGAGAAGACCATGACCCGCGAAGGGGAGCGGCGGATCGCCCTGCTGGAGGTGTGGATTCAGCTCCCGCAGGGCCTCGACGGGGCGCAGCGCCAGCTGTTGATCCGCGCGGGCGAGGGCTGCCCGGTGAAGCGCAGCATCGAAGGTTCGGTGCCGATCACCCTGCACTGGGCCTAAGGGCCGGCCATGGCCGGCGCGGGCTTGCCGCGGCTGCCGGCGCCGCGCACATTCGCGCAGAGGGCGGCCACCAGCCGGTCCTCTCCCCCCAGCACCGGCGCTTCCTCGGCCGTGAACGGCAGGCGCCATCCCTCCCACGGCCCCTCGC
>JBIIND010000143.1:0-5036 GCA_044337665.1 Cyanobium sp. | reverse complement strand
GCGGCGGCAGGCCGCCAGGGCATGCCCTGGTCTGCGTCCGCAGCCTGCAGGGACTGCACCGCCTGCTGCTGCTCTCGCTGGTGGGGCAGCTGGTGATCGTGGGCCTGCTGCTCGGGGCCATGACCCTCGGGGAGCGCCGCCCGCCGATGCTCCGGGATCCGGCGGCGGGGGCGTTTCTGCGCGGGCAGGGCTGATGAGAACTGCCCTGCTGCGGCAAGCGAGCCCCGCTCCCTCCAGCCCGAGCCAGTGGTGCCCTGCGGCCGGCTCAGCCCTGATCTCCTCATCATTCGTCGGTCGGCGTCAGCGACTGACGGGATTCCCTTACACGTCCCGGGCGACGCGCAGCTGATGGAGCCGAACACCAAGACCCTGGAATTCGTGGTCACCGAGCTGACCGCCCAGCTTTCTCTGCTGTCCGCCCAGCTCCGGCTGCTGTTGGCCCAGGGCCAACCCGCCCCGCAGAAGAGCAGCCCCTGGCTGCCGTTGAAAGAGGCCGCTCCGCTGCTGCACTTCTCCTCTGCCAGGGCGCTCAAGCATCGAATCCTGCGCGGCAGCTTTCCGCCCGACTGCTTCCGGCAGGTGCCATCACCATCGGGCAAACGCCACTCCTATCTGGTCAACGTCGACCGCTACCTCAAGACACTGCGCTGAGTTCCGCCTGCAGAGACTCCATCTCGTAGGCATCGAACCAGCGCTGGTAGACGCTGCTGTGCACCGCCAGGCTGTGCCCCATCGACTTGGCGGCCAACGAAGGCGAGATCCTGGGGTTGTGGATCGCGCGCACGGCCCAGGCGTGCCGCAGGTCGTAGGGCTGGAATGTGGCTCCGGCACGGCGAAACATCTGGCCCATGAGAGCTCCCACATCACGGTGGCTGCGGTCGTGGTTAAACGACGGCAGCCTCTTGGTCTGGAGCGACCACCGCGCGATCCACTCGGGCGGGAGGGCGATGGATTGCCTGGCACCGGTCTTTCCATCGGCGATGCGGAGCAGACCCGATGCCTGGACCTCTGCAAACAACAGTGCTTCATGGGGACGGCATCCATAGGTTGCAGCTACAGCAACAGGCCACTGCCAGCAGTTCGAGAGGCGATCGATCAAGGCTTCGATCTCTCGCTCTTTTGGAAGATCACGAGCAGCCTGGCTGCGGGCTGCGCTGTAGCCCTTCCCCAGCTCCCGCAGTTGGGCCACCAACGCGGCGGGCCAGTCGAGTGCTCTGGCGACCGTGGCCGCAGCCTGGGAGGCTCGGCGACGTGAACGACTGCCGGCAGGTGTGGCCTCCACCAGTGCCACCAAGTGCGTCGGCGCCAGAGAAGAGAACTCCATGAGCAGAGCCAGCGGCGCCTCGTAATCGACCTTCCAGCTGTCCTCGGCGGAAGGACCTCGGCGTCGCTGCTGCTCCCACCAGTCACGTGTTGCGCGGATGGCTTCACGGCCCGAGATGCGATCCATCTGCGGGCTTGAGGGTGCTGCTCCCTTTGGGCGCCCCCTCTTTTTGGGCAACCAGGGTGCCCAGTCGAAGGACTCGATCCCAAGCCGGTGGCGTTCCAGGGCGTTGCCAAGCAGCTCCGCCATCTGAAGAGCCTCCGTTGCCTGTCCCGGATAGGACAGCCCGGTGCTGATCCGCTGCTGCTTCGGTGGGGTGCCTGGCGGAGCGGATGGCTTGGGTGGCATGGTCGCCCGGAGCCTCACCCGAGCATGGGACACCTCCAGAGTGACCCCATGGGCCCTGAGCTTCAGGGCTGCGTCCTGACGGGTCAGCCAGGCATCGGAGGAGGCCACGGAAATTGCCTAAAAAATTGCCTAATGGTCGACGACCAAGGCCATTTTGCACAGTTTTTAGCCAAGTGCCGCAGCCTGGCGGGGCCCAGGAGGAAAGGCGCAAACCCTCGAAAACCCTTGGTACGACTGAAGTTCACAGGAACGGGGCTGGCGGGACTCGAACCCACGACCTACGGTTTAGGAAACCGTCGCTCTATCCGGCTGAGCTACAGCCCCTGAAGACCCGGATGGGGTCCCAGGGGACCATTCTCCCACCCCGGCGTAAGGTTGGGGCGGAAAGCAGGCGAGGTGATCGCGACCGCTACCGCCTCCGTCCCTTGGGATCGGGTGCCGGTCGGTTGAGGAAAGTCCGGGCTCCCGAACGGCCAGGCCTGCTGGGTAACGCCCAGTGCGGGTGACCGTGAGGACAGTGCCACAGAAACACACCGCCGATGGCGCGGGCTTGTCCCGCCGCACAGGCAAGGGTGCAAGGGTGCGGTAAGAGCGCACCAGCGGCATCGAGAGGTGCCGGCTCGGTAAACCCCGGCTGGGAGCAAGGCCACGGAATCAGGGAGGGGCACGGGTTGGCCGAGTTCCCGCCCCACCCCCGTATCGCGCCGCTTGAGGCCGCCGGCGACGGCGGTCCCAGACAGATGATCACCCCCACGCCCGGTTCCGCCGCGGCATGGGAACAGAACCCGGCTTACGTCCCGCTTTCCCCCGTTTCACCCCCTCCGCCCGATGCAGGCCCGGCGCACCGCCCAGCTGGCCTCTTTTCTGGAACGCTCCGGCATCCTCAGCGCCGCGGCGCTCGAGGATGCCGTGGGGGCGGATCGCCTCGATCCGGTGGATGAGGCCCTCACCCACACCTCCGCCGCGCGGCCCCGTGATCATGAGCGGCTGGAATTCCTCGGCGACGCGGTGCTGCGGCTGGCGGCCTCCGAGTTTCTGCGCCGGCACCACCCGGAGCTGGCGGTGGGCCGATGGTCCGCGCTGCGGGCCCAGCTGGTGAGCGACCGCTGGCTGGCGGAGCTGGCGGAGCGCCTCGAACTGGCCGCCGTGCTCGTGCTCGGTCCGATGGCCCTGGGCGCGCCCGGCGGGCGGGCCACGGTGCTGGCGGAATGCTGCGAAGCCCTGATCGGCGCCGTCTATGAAATGGGTGGTGGTCCGGGGGGAGGACTGGCGGCCGTGCTCGGCTGGCTTGAGCCCCATTGGCGACGGGACATCGAGCCCCTGCTGGCCGATCCCCATGCCCACAACTGGAAGTCGGCCCTGCAGGAGTGGAGCCAGGCCCGCGGACTCGGGCTGCCCGCCTACGTCTGCGAAGAGCACAGCCGCCGCTACGGAGACCCCCGCCGGTTCCACTGCCGGGTGCGCCTGGCGGAGCGGCCGCTTGGGGATGGCTGGGGCGGTTCCCGCCGGGAAGCCGAGCAACAGGCGGCCCGGGTCGCCCTCGCGGCCCTGGCGGAGGGGCGGGAGCCGCTTCTCAGCCCTGCTCCAGGGTCTTGAGGGGGAGGGTCACCAGCTTGTCCCAGTTGCCGCCTTCGAACAGCACCGCCGCCATCGAGCCGCTGATGCGCTGCACAAAGCCCTTGTAACCGTTGTAGATGGAGCGGGGATCGCGCACCACCACCGTGGAGCCCGGCAGGATCGGGAGGCTGGCCATCGCGCGGTGCAGCGGGGTGAAAGGGGTCTTCATTATCCCGGCTGCGGGTGGGGAGCGGGGGGGGCTGCCCGCCTACCCTCCCGGGATGGCCGATGCCCGCCCTTCCAATCCGGCTCTTCCGCTTGAGCCCCCCCCGCCTCCCCCGGCGGAACTGCTGGCGGTGGGTCGGCTGGTGGCGGCCCAGGGGCTGCGTGGGGAGCTGCGGGTGCTTCCCCTCACCGATTTCCCGGAGCGGTTCACCTGCGCCGGTTGGCGCTGGCTGCGGGCCCGGGGCGGCGCTCCCCGACCGGTGGCGCTGCTGCAGGGCCGGCCGCTGCCAGGGAAAGACCTCTTTGTGCTGCGGTTTGCCGGCGTCGAGGATCGGGCCGCGGCTGAGGCGCTGGTGAACCAGGAGCTGCTGGTGGACGCCGCCGATCGACCGTCGCTCGAGCCCGGCGAATTCCACTGGCTGGATCTGAAGGGTCTGGAGGTGCGCCTGCTGCCCCAGGCCACCCCCATCGGCCGGATCACCGACCTGATCCACGCGGGCAATGACCTGCTGGAGGTGGAGCTGGCCGATCCGCCGGGGCGGCGGGTGTTCATCCCCTTCGTGGCAGCGATCGTGCCGGAGGTTCACCCCGCCGAGGGCTGGGTGGGGCTCACGCCGCCGCCGGGGCTGCTGGATCTCTGAGCGGTGCCCGGTCCGCCGCGCCGGCCTACCGCCTCACTCCACCGTGACGCTCTTGGCCAGGTTGCGGGGTTGATCCACATCCAGGCCGCGGTGGGCGGCGATGTGGTAGCTGAGCAGCTGCATGGGGATAACGGTGAGCAGCGGGCTGAGCAGCTCATCCACCTCGGGGAGGGGCAGCAGCAGGTCGAACAGCTCGGTGTCGGGGCAGGCGGGGGCCACGCCGATCAGCCGGGCGTCGCGGGCCTTGGCCTCCTGGGCGTTGGAGAGCACCTTGTCGAACACCCCGCCGGGCACCGCGATCGACACCACGGGCACGCGGGAATCGAGCAGGGCGATCGGTCCGTGCTTCATTTCGCCGGCGGGATAGCCCTCGGCGTGGATGTAACTGATCTCCTTGAGCTTCAGCGCCCCCTCCATGGCGATCGGGTAGTTGATGCCCCGGCCCAGGAAGATCACGTCCTGGGTGTCGGCGAACAGGTGGGCGAGATCGGCGCAGCGCTGGTCGTGGTCCTCCACCAGGCGCTGCAGCAGGGGGGGCAGCTGGCGCAGCTCCGCGGCCAGCTGGGCCAGGCGCGCCACTGACGGAGCGCCGGGCCGCCCCGCGGCGGCCCGGCGTTCGGCGAAGGCCAGGGTGAGGCCATAGAAGGCCAGCAACTGGCCCAGGAAGGTCTTGGTGGCGGCCACACCCACCTCAATCCCGGCCCCGATGTCGAGAATGTGCGGCACCAGGCGGCCCAGGGAGCTCTCCGGCCGGTTGGTGATGCCCAGCAGCCGCGGCGCCTGGCCCGGGTCCTTGAGGTCCTGGCGCCGCGACTGCTCCATCGCCAGGGCGGCGAGGGTGTCGGCGGTCTCGCCGGACTGGGTGACGCCGATCGTGAGGGTGTGGGGCACCGCTGGCGGCGGTGCGTAGCGGAACTCGCTGGCGTAGTGGACGCTGGCGG
>JBIIND010000079.1:0-7135 GCA_044337665.1 Cyanobium sp. | reverse complement strand
CCTGCGCCCGGGCGATGTGTTGCTTGACATAGGCGCCAACCATGGATTCTGGTCTTTTTTACTGGCAAGCCGCCAGCCTGACGTCCAGCGGATTGTGGCCGTAGAGGCCAATCCCGAGCTGGCCGAACGCATCCGCTGCAGCGCCTCCCTCAATCCCCAGATCCCCGCCACGGTGATCAACGAAGCCGTTTGCCGACCGGGGGTCTCCACCATCACCTTTTACCTGCCGATGGACAACCCCGTCGGCAATCTCAGCGGCCTGGGCTCGATCGTTCTGCACGACGTGGCAAGGCAACGTGGCTACCTCTCGGAGGAGCGATCCATCACCTGCCCCGCCACCAATCTCGATGCCCTGGTAGAACGCCTGGAACTGACGCATGTGGACCTGATCAAAATCGATGTGGAGGAGGCCGAAGACCAGGTAATCGCAGGGGGCCAGAGGGTTTTCGAGCAGCTGCACCCTCGCCTGGTGATGGTTGAAACCTCGGCGACGAGCCTGACGACCCGTTACTTGCTTGCCCAGGGATATGGCGCTCACATTCTGGAAAATGGGGTCGATGTCAACCGGTCAATCCCAGACGACTTCTGGGGAAACATCTTCTTCACCTGGTCCGCCGCTTGACCAGCACCTGCAGCGATGCACCGCGGGTTTCCGTGATCGTGCCGGTCTACAACCGACGGATATTTTTGGAACGCTGCCTCGCTTCAATTGAGGCAACGCGCTATCCGAATCTGGAGCTTCTGCTGATCGATGATGGCTCCAGCGATGGCTCGTGGGCCTTGATGCAGCAGTGGGCCCACGATCGCGGGGACAGGATCAGAGCCCTCCACCATCCCCACCACCAGAACCGGGGCATCAGCGCCAGCCGCAACCTGGGCATCCTGCAGGCAACGGGCAAGTACGTGGCGTTTCTTGATTCCGACGACGAATACTACCCCCATCGTTTCGCCGCCTGTGTGGGTTTACTGGAGGCCGACCCTGACCAGCACGCGATCTACGAACGGGCGCTGATCGAAAGCGACGGCGGCGGCGGCGAGGGTTGCCTGGTGCCGGGTACGGCAACGCTGCAGGCGATTGGGGCCGATCCCCTGGGCTGGTTGTTCCGCAACGATTGGTGGCATACCTCCGCAATCACCCTTCGGCGGGACTTCCTGATCAGGTTTGGCCTCTTCCGCCCCGATCTCCGGGTGGGGGAGGACACGGAGCTCTGGATGAGACTGGCCGCAACCGGGAGGATCCGCAGCAGCCACCAAGGGGATCCCGTGGCCCTGGTACACCGACATGGCAGCGGCCATTCCTGGGATGACATCAGCACCAGCCGGCAAGCGCGCATCTACCGCAAAACATTGATGTCTGCCCTTCGGGCCATCAACCAGCGGCCTTATCTCTATCATCCATCGGCCCGAGCAAGGTTCCAGTCTCGCCATTTCAAGGCGGTGGAAGATGAATTGGATCAACTGAGTCAGCGGGGAGACATCCCCGGCCTGCTACGGCTGGGGCTGGAGGCCGGCCTTCGTCGCCCAGGGGCCCTGCTCAGCAGACGCTCCCTGGGCAACCTGCTGGGCTGGCGAAAGTGGAAACGCTGAACCCCTGCCAGCGGCGATTCAGATCTCGCTCCGGGTGAGCGTAGCCGACGGTGCTTGCTTCGACTGGGCCGCCAGGACCTCCTCCAACCCCTCCAGATCCTTGTCGGTGATCTTGGTCTGCATGGGACAGTGCTTGGGGCCACACATCGAACAGAACTCGGCCTGCTTGTAGATATCCGCCGGCAGGGTTTCGTCGTGGTATTCACGGGCGCGCTCGGGGTCGAGGGAGAGCTCAAACTGGCGGTTCCAATCGAAGGCGTAGCGGGCGCGGCTCAGCTCGTCATCACGGTCGCGGGCGCCGGGGCGGTGGCGGGCGATGTCTGCGGCATGGGCGGCGATTTTGTAGGCGATCAGGCCATTGCGCACATCTTCGGGATTGGGGAGACCCAGGTGTTCCTTCGGCGTCACGTAACAGAGCATGGCCGTGCCGTACCAGCCCGCCATGGCGGCGCCGATGGCGCTGGTGATGTGGTCGTAACCAGGGGCGATATCGGTGACCAGGGGGCCCAGAACGTAGAAGGGGGCCTCAGCGCACTCCTCAATCTGCTTGCGGACGTTGAACTCAATCTGGTCCATCGGCACATGGCCGGGACCCTCCACCATCACCTGGACGTCGTGGGCCCAGGCGCGGCGGGTGAGCTCGCCCAAGGTTTTCAACTCCGCGAGCTGGGCCTCGTCCGAGGCGTCGTGCAGGCAGCCGGGCCTCAAGGAGTCGCCCAGGGAGAAGCTGCAGTCGTAGCGCTTGAAAATCTCACAGATGTCATCGAATCGCGTGAAGAGAGGATTCTGGCGGTGGTGGTACAGCATCCACTGGGCCAGGATCCCGCCCCCGCGGCTCACGATGCCGGTCAGGCGGCCCTTGACCTTCGGCAGGTGCTCGATCAACAGTCCGGCATGGATCGTCTGGTAGTCGACCCCCTGCTGACAATGCTTCTCAATGATGTGAAGGAAATCATCCTCGCTCAGCCGCTCAATGGAGCCGTGCACACTCTCCAGGGCTTGATACACAGGCACCGTGCCGATCGGCACGGGAGAGGCCTCGATGATGGCCGTGCGCACCTCATCGAGATTGACCCCACCCGTGGAGAGGTCCATCACGGTGTCAGCGCCATACTTCACCGCCAGGGTGAGCTTCTGCAGCTCTTCGCTCACATCACTGGCATTGGGTGAAGCCCCGATGTTGGCATTCACCTTGCAACGGCTGGCGATGCCGATGGCCATCGGCTCCAGGTTGGGGTGGTTGATGTTGGCCGGGATGATCATGCGGCCGCGGGCCACCTCCTCCCTGACCAGCGATTCGGGCAGGTTTTCCCTCCGGGCCACGTGGGCCATCTCCTCTGTGATCACCTCCTGGCGTGCGTAATGCATCTGGGTGACATTGACCTGGCCGTGGCGCTTCTCGATCCAGGAACGGCGCATGGGAAAGAAGGGCGGAGGGGACCTGCCGGGGAGCGGGATCGCAGCGCTTCCGCACTTCCCTGCGCCGGCATGACCCGGATCAGGTTCGGAGGGTGTGATCTCAGCCCGGCGAACAACGCGGTGAGCGCGAGGCCGGGCACCCCTAGTGGCCCCTGAAACCTAGCAGCCGCCGAAGGGGCCCGGCTTCAGGCCTGCAGCCCGTTGAGCGCCGCGGCCACCACCCGGTGGTCTGGATCGCCCTGGAGGGTGCGCAGGGCCTGCCGCGCCGCCTCCAGCTCCCCCGCCTCTTCGCGGCCGTCGGCCAGCAGGCGGCCCAGCACCTCGGCCCCCCCCGCCCGCACGGTCCCATCCGGATCGGCGATGGCCAGCTGGCCCAGCTCAAGCAGCCATTCGGGGCGCATCGCCTCATGTTCCGCCAGGGCCGCCAGGATGCTGCAGCGCACCAACCATTGGCCATCGGCGCGGAAGGCTTCCCGCAGAAGGGGCCAGACCTCCTCCAGCCCGAAGCTGGCAAGGGAATTGGCCGCTTCGGCACGCACGTTGGCGTCCTCGTCCTGCCGCAAGGCCCTCTCCAGGGCCCGCCGACCGACTTCACTGCGCTTGACCCCCAAACCCGCGCAGGCCAGGGAGCGAACCACGAAGGGGTTCTGCTCCAGGCCCAGCAGCAGCAACGGGATGGCCTCCGCCTCCGGAACCTGCCGCAGGCCAGCCAGGGCTGGCATCGACTGGGCGGGATCCCCGGAGCCGATGGCCTGCCGCAGGCGCTCCAGATCGGGGCCGCTCACGGACAGCTCCCCTCAGACCGACAGGGCCCGACGCACCGACGCGATCGACATCGTGGCGGGCCGCTGCCAATCGTGCAGCGAGGAACAATGACTGATCTTTTCGAAGACAAGGCCGCTGCCGAAGTCGAGAACCAGACGGTAGCCCGGAGGCTCAGCCCTGCGATGGGCGCCCGAGCGGGGCGCGAGCCCATCGACCACCAGGAGCCCGCCGCGGCGCAACAGCGTGCCGGCATGGGCGAGCTCCAGGAAGGCGGAGGGCCAGGCCTCACATTGCCCAAGGCGCACCAGATCGAAGCGCCCGATCCGCTCCCGCACAGTGGCGGTGAGCCGGGGCAGCACCCAGCGCGGCGCCTCCAGGTGGGCGTGCAGGGAGCGGGTGCAGATCCCCTGGTGGGCGCACTGGGCCCGCAGCCGCTCCCAGGCCTGGGCCTCCGCACCCACGACCAGAAGCTCACGGGGATCCAGGCGCAGCAGGGCCACGGTGAAGTCACCCGGCGCGGTGTCAAGGATCGTGGGGCGAGGCGGCAGCCGATCCTCCAGGAAAGCGAGTAAGGCCTGGCGGTACCAGGCGGGCAGCTCGGCCTGGGCCCCGGCGGTGGGGCCCGAGCGGCGGAACGGATGGAGGAGCCCCGCGAGGGACTGGAGCCAACGCATGGGGGCGGCGAATCGGCGTTTCAACTCAACCAGAGCGACCCAACACTCCTGGCAAAACGCTAGGTCACTTAAAGAAAATTCGCCGCTCCTTGCTCACGTCGCCAGGGCCTTCCCTGCCCAGGGGAAGGCGCAGGGCGCGCAGGATCTCACGGCGCCGATGGCGGCGGCGCAGCCAGCTGGTCGCCAGCAGGGTGGTACCGATCGCCAGGGCCGGAACCACCTGGATGCGGTCGCTGCCGGGGCGGGTGAGCAGGGCCATCAGCGCCAGCAGGATCAGCAGGGGCGAGGAGAGGGCCAGCAGCGCCTTGAGACGCCAGGCTCCGGCCGGGCCGGGCACGGGAGGAACCGGCATCAGCAGGGGGATCCCATCCAGCGCAACAGGCTGAGGGTGAGCACCCGCACCCCGATGGGAAGGCAGGCCTCATCCGGGGTGAATGTGTTGCTGTGCAAGGGGGTGCAACCCCGCGGACCGGCCACCCCGAGGCGAAACATCGTGCCGCGGCTCCCGGCCAGAAGGTGAGCGAAGTCCTCCGCCCCGAGGGAGGGCCGCTCCAGCCACTCCACCCGGTCGCGGCCCAGCAGCTCGGTGCCGACATCCGCCACCAGGCGGGTGAGCGCCGGGTCGTTATGAACCGGGGGCGAGACGCAGCGATAGCGCACCCGCGCCTCGCCACCCTGCGCCCGGCAGAGGGCCTGGACGGTGTCCTCGATCCAACCCGGCAGCTGGTCGTGCACGTCGAGATCGAGGCAGCGCACGGTTCCCAGCAGGCGAACGTGGTCGGCAAGGACGTTGAAGGCCTTGCCACCCTCGATGCGGCCGAAGGTCACCACCACCGGATGGAGCGGGTCCAGCCGTCGGCTGATCGCCTCCTGAAGGCCGCTGATCACCCGGGCGGCGATCCAGATGGCATCGGTGCCCTGATGGGGCCGGGCGCCGTGACCGGACACGCCGATCACCTCCACCTCCAACTCGCCCGCGGCGGCGGTGAGGCTGCCGCTGCGCACACCGATGCTGCCCGCCTCCAGGCTCGGGAAGGTGTGCACGCCAAACAGGGCCCGCACCCCCTCCATCGCACCGTCCTCCACCATCCAGCGTGCGCCTTCCCCGGTCTCTTCCGCGGGTTGGAACAGCAGCCGCACCCTGGCCCCCAGACGATCACCGAGGGAGCCCAGAAGACAGCCCACCCCCAACCCCACGGTCGTGTGCAGATCGTGGCCGCAGGCGTGCATCAGGCCCAGCCGCGTCGAGGCGTAGTCGAGGCCGGTGCGCTCCTCAATCGGCAGGGCATCCATGTCGGTCCGCACCGCCACCAGGGGGGCGCCGATCGGGCCCAGCTCGGCCACCACGCCCGTGCGGCCAACCCCCTCGCGGACCTCCCAGCCCCAGCGCCGCAGTTCGCCGGCCACCAGGGCGGCGGTCTGCTGCTCGTGGCCGCTCAGCTCGGGATGGCGGTGGAAATGGCGCCGCAACTGGATCAGCTCCGGCAGCACGGCCTGGAGCCGCTCCTCCAATCCCAGCCCATGCCAATCAACGGCGCCCCCTGGGGTCGCGTCGAAGCTGGGGGACAGGGGGGTTGCGGTCATGGAAGCGCGGCGGGGATGGCGGGCGCGAGGGCCAGAAACTGGGCCAGAGCCTGCACGGGCTCCGGGGGCCAGCGCCGTATCTGCCGCAGCCATTCCTGCTGGCGGTAGCGGGGATCGAGACCGGAGGCGGCGGCCCAGTGGCTCTCGGCCTCACCCCGGGCGCCCCGTCGCCAGAGGAGGGCCGTCAAGCCGGCCCGCGCGTCGGCGAAGAGGGGATGGCGCCGGATCAGGTTGCGCAGCTCCCGCTCCGCCCCCTCCAGGTCGCCCAGCTGAAAAGCGGCCAGGGCCGCGCTGGAGCGGGCCAGGGCAAAACCGGGGCGGGCCAGGGCGGCGGCTTGAAAACACTGGCGGGCCTCCGCCCAGTCCTCCAGCGAACCCCTCACGTTCCCCAGGTTGTAGAGGGCGGAGGCATCGTGGGGATCACGCTCCAGGATCCAGCGGTAGTCGTCGGACGCCTCCGCCCAGCGGCCCAGGGCCTCCTCCGCCACGCCGCGGTTGAGATGGGGATCCCCGTTCTCCGGCTCCAGGGCCATCGCCCGTTCCTGGTCAGCGATCGCCCCCTCGGGATCCCCCAGGGCGAGCCGCACGTTGCCCCGGTTGCTCCAGGCGGCGGCGGCGCTCGGACTGCGCTCCAGAACCAGATCCCAGAGGGGAAGCGCATCCCCGAAGCGCCCCTCGCGGCTCGCCGCCAGGGCCCGCTGGAATGGGGCCGCGGTGGCCACGCCCTCGGGGTCGGGGACGGCGGCGGCCGCGGAGCGGGGGACGGGTCCCCCCCACAGCAGCAGCAGCGCCAGCAGGAGGGGGAGCAGGGACCTCATGGGGCGCTGGCCTCCGGGCCGCCCAGGTGTGATCGGCCAGCCGCGGTGACCACCCGACCGCGGGGGGTGCGCTGCAGAAAGCCGATCTGGAGAAGGTAGGGCTCCACCACCGACTCCAGGGTGGCCGGATCCTCGCCGAGAGCCGCGGCCAGGGTCTCCAAACCCACCGGTCCGCCCCCGTGGCCCTCAAGCAACAGGGTGAGCAGGCGCCGGTCACTGGCGTCAAGCCCCCGCGCGTCGACCCGGTGCAGACGGAGGGCTTCATCCACCAGATCGGGACCGATGGGG
>JBIIND010000078.1:0-7178 GCA_044337665.1 Cyanobium sp. | reverse complement strand
GGAAGAAATTGAGCACATGGCTGGGTTTTTATTGAGCAGTAGCCTGCTGAGCGGGCACGAGCGAGGCCTGCTTCAGGCCATTGCCGCTGATAAGCCATTCAACTATGTCGCTAAAACAGCGCTTGAAAAGAACTTGTTGAAACTACGCGACTATGGATTGGTGCGAAGTGTTTTCGGTGGTCCTCGCAGCATCAGGGAAATCCCGGCTATGGCAGACGATTTGCGGCGTTTTATTCGTGTTTCCGATCGCAGACGAGTCTGTTTCGCGCTGATGAAAAAGTTCCTGCCTGCTGGCCCGTAGAAAAGCACGAATGGCAGCGCAGCAAATCGGGCTTGATGGCGGTAGGCAGCCTGAAGTGGAGGGCCGCCCCTCCGGCCCCATGGGCGGACAGCCCCCCAGCCGCAAGCTGCCCACGCCTCCTGTCGATTCCTTCCCATTCCCCAGCGGCAGTTTCAGAAGCTGGATCTCGTTGCCATCCCTTGGCTTCTGCCGTCCGCCGGCCTGCTGGCGCTTATGTAGTTGTGTGTAGCCGCAGGTTCCCGTCTCTTGGTATGGATAAATTCAACATGGAGTCTGGGGTTTTCTACTTCAACTTTTGCGGCCTTGCCCGGGTTTTGGCCCTCGTCACAACCGCACACGCGGTGCCTAATCAAGCATTTGTTCCTTTTTCGGAGATCAGCCATGGATGAAAGCGAATCGGCACTGGACCCTGCCCGCGGGTACGAGGGCGATGGCGAGGAGCAGGTACCGGTTCAACAACCGGGGTGCGTGATCAAGCAGCTGCCTGAGCGGTTGCTGGTCTCGGCCGCCACAACCGCCAGCCGGGTCAATCCGGCCAATGCCCCTGTGTTCGGGCGGATGATGGCCGCCGCCGTCGGGGGCGACATCATCGAGCCGATGCGGCTGGCCGTGCTCACCGCCAAGTACTGGGGGCCCTCCCCCCGCGTCCTGACGGTGAGCTTCACGGAGTCTGCGCCCAGCAACCTCAAGCAGCGGATCCTGAGCCACATGAACGCCTGGAATCGCTGCGGCGGCATCTCCTTTCGCCTCGTTGCCCAGGGCGGCCAGGTGCGCATCACCCGAGCCCAGTCGGGCTACTGGTCGTACCTGGGCACCGACATCCTGCACATCCCCCCCAACAGGCCCACCATGTGTCTGCAGGGGTTCTCGATGTCCACTCCCGAGAGTGAATACAAACGGGTCGTGCGGCACGAGACCGGCCACACCCTCGGTTTCCCCCACGAGCACATGCGCAAGGCGCTCATTGCCCGCATTTCCCCCCAGAAGGCCTACCAGTGGTTCCTGTCCACCTATGGCTGGGACAAGGCGACCGTCGACGCCCAGGTGCTCACCCCTCTCGACGAGGTTTCCCTGATGGGCACCGCGCCGGACGACACCTCGATCATGGCCTATCAATTGCCCGCTTCCATCATGAAGCCCGGCAAGCCGGCGATCCCCGGCGGCACCGACATCAACGCCACCGACTGCGCCTTCTGCGGGCGCCTCTACCCCCGCGCCGCTCGCCTGCCCCATGTCGCCTCCCGATCGGCTGGTTTCGCGGACGACGATGGGGTGGAAAGCGAGGATTGGGATGAATCGGAAGACGTGGAGGTCTTTGTCTGAGCGCACCGCCCCGGCTTGCCCGTTCTCACCGAACAGGAGGACCTTCGGTTGGCAAGGCTGATCGAAATCACCGACCCCTGCCGTAGCCCGTCGCCACTGGCACTGTCCGTCGGTGATCTCCTCCTGTTCCGTGCCTGCGGCGGGCAGGTTTCCGTGGGCCAGGCGATCGAGTCGCTCGGCCCCTTCCTCACGGCGGATGTGGGCGACGACGGCGCGATCTACACCCCACAGGGGCCTCCGAACCTGGTGGTTTTCCGGGCGCGGCGGCCCGGGGTGGCGACGGTCACGCTGGTCACCGGTGATCCGTTCCACTCCCCGGTGACCACGGAGATCCAGGTCGAGGTCGGCGTCTGAGAACCGCCTGGGCTGCACCGGCACCGTGCTGGCAAGCTTCCCAGCGGTGGTGAAGGCCCGGCCACCGTCCCCAGCCCCCGATGACCCCCCCGATCCGCACCGCCCTGCGCGGCGCCGCCCTGCTCCATGAGCCGGCGCTGAACAAGGGCACCGCCTTCAGCCGCGAGGAGCGCCGCGCCCTTGGCCTGGAGGCCCTGTTGCCCTGGCAGGTGGAAACCATCGCGCAGCAGGTGGAGCGTTGCTGGAGCGCCTTCGCTGAGCTCGGCAGTCCGCTGGAGCGCTACGCCTGGGTGCAGACCCTGCGGGAGCGCAACCTCACCCTTTTCCACCGCTTCCTGGCTGAGCACATCGAGGCGGTGATGCCGATCGTCTACACGCCCACCGTGGGCGAGGCGATCCAGCAGTTCAGCCTCACGTACCGCACCCCCAGCCAGGGCCTCTACCTGGCGGCGCCGCAGGCCGACGACTTCGAGCGGCTGCTGCGCGAGGCCCTCGCCGCCGGGCCCGCGCCCAAGCTGCTGCTGGTCACCGACGCCCAGGGCATCCTCGGCATCGGCGACCAGGGGGTGGGCGGCATCCACATCTGCCAGGGCAAGCTGGCCGTTTACACCCTTTGCGCCGGGCTTGATCCGGCCCGGGGCCTGCCGGTGATGCTCGATGTGGGCACGGATCGGCCCGAACTGCTGGCCGATCCCCGCTACCCGGGTCTGCGCCAGCCGCGGCTGCAGGGCGCGGCCTATGACGCCGTCCTCGATCGCTTCGTCGACGCCGTGTGCACCGTGTGCCCCGATGCCCTGGTGCACTGGGAGGATTTCGGTGCCCCCAACGCCCGCCGCGTCCTCGACGCCTACCGGCGGCGGCTGCCCAGCTTCAACGACGACATCCAGGGCACCAGCGGCGTGGCCTGCGCCGCCATCCTCGCTGGCCTGCGCGGCCTGGGGCGCTCCCTGGCCGAGGAGCGGATCGTGATCTTCGGCGCGGGCAGCGCCGGCTGCGGCATCGCCGAGCGGCTGCTGCGGCTGCTGCAGCGCCAGGGGCTCGATGCGGGGGAAGCGGCCGGGCGGCTGTGGCTGATCGACCGGGAGGGTCTGCTCCACCACGGTCTACCCCATGATGGCCATGCCGTTGGCCACCCGGCGCTCGCCACCTACGGCAAGAGCATCTCCCAGCTGGCGGCCGTGGGCCTCCCCTCCCACTCCCCGATCGGCCTGCGGGCCGTGGTGGAGGCGGTGCGCCCCGGGGTGTTGATCGGCACCTCCACCTGCTCGGGCGCCTTCGATCAGGAGGTGGTGCAATCTCTCCTGCGGGGCTGCCCGCGGCCGATCGTGCTGCCCCTCTCCAACCCCACCCGCCTGGCGGAGATCACGCCGGAAAACCTCCTGCGCTGGAGCGATGGGCAGGCCCTGGTGGCCAGCGGCAGCCCCTTCGCGCCCGTGCAGGTCGCCGGCCGCGAGCGCACCATCGGCCAGTGCAACA
The DNA here is from genome assembly GCA_044337665.1 of Cyanobium sp. GTDB lineage: Bacteria > Cyanobacteriota > Cyanobacteriia > PCC-6307 > Cyanobiaceae > Cyanobium. The sequence goes on along the minus strand of JBIIND010000078.1, from coordinate 3,724 downwards.
ACTGTTTCGTTTTCCCCGGCCTGGGCTTCGCCGCGATGGCGGTGGGGGCCCGCGAAGTGAGCGAGGCGATGATCGACGCCAGCGTCGAGGCCCTGGCGGCGGTGATCCCGGCGGCCAGCGACCCTGAGGCGGCCCTGATGCCCCCACTCAGCGCCGTTCAGTCGGTGTCGGCGGCGGTGGCCGAGGCGGTGGCCTGCGCGACGGTGGATGGGGGGCTGGCCCGCCTCGCCTCCAGCCACGCGGAGGCCCTGGCGCGCCTGGCAGCCTGCCGCTGGCAGCCCGTCTACCCCGCAATCCAGCCGCTCTGAGAGCCCGCTCCGGCCCATTTATTGATAAGAGCTGTGTCAGCCGGGCGCGTTGGCGCAGCCGGGCGACCTAGCACCTTCGGGTCTGTTCCCATGCCGTGGGCTTCTTCGTCCAGCTCACCGACGCCATCGCGGCGCGCCAGTCGCTCCTGGTCACCGGCCTCGATCCGAACCCGGAGATGCTGCAGAGCTGGGCGCACCGCCGCGGCATGGGCGGCCGCTCCTTCCTCTCCCAGGCCCGCCACTGGATCAAGGCGGTGATCGAGGCCACCGCCCCCCACGTCTGCGCCTACAAGCCCAGCCTCGGCTTCTACCAGGCCCTCGGCTCCACCGGTCTCGAACTCCTGCGGGAGGTGCGCGAGCTGGTGCCGCTCGACATCCCGCTGATCATCGACGCCAAGCACGGCGACCTCAACAGCTCCTCCGCCCTGGCCCACTACGTCTTCCGCGACCTGGGCGCCGACGCCATCACCCTCTCCCCCCTGCCCGGTCAGGACATCGCCGCCCCCTTTCTCCTCTATCCGGAGAAGGCGGTGGTGGTCACCTGCCACAGCTCCAACCCCGCCGCCCGCCTGATCCAGCACCATCCCAACGAGAACGACCCCCTGTTCCTGCGCATCGTGCGCGAATGCCAGCTCTGGGCCACCCCCGAGCAGCTGCTGCTGGAGGTGGGCACCAGCGACCCGGAGATCCTGGCCCGGGTGCGCCGCGAGGCGCCGGAGCGGTTTCTGATCCTACGCAGCCTCTGGGCCGAGGAAGACCGGCTCGATGCCCTCCTGGAGGCCGGCCTCAGCCAGTCCGCCGATGGCCTGCTCCTGCCCCTGCCCCAGAACCTGCTGGTGGAGGACGACATGGCGGAGCGGGCGGAAGGCCTCAAGCGGCGCATCGAAGACCGCCGCCGCCACTGGCTGGAGAGCCAGCCGCGCCCGGCGGCGGAAACCTGCCGCCTCTGGTTGCCGGGCGGAGCGGAAAGCGTGCCGCCGGCCCGCGACCCGGCCGGCGGCGAGGGCGAAGACCCGATGGCCGGCCTGATCCTCGAACTCTTTGATATCGGCTGTCTTCTTTTCGGCGAGTATGTGCAAGCCTCCGGCGCTGTCTTCAACTACTACATCGACCTGCGCCAGATCATCTCCGATCCCAACCTTTTTCACCGCGTTCTGCATGCCTATGCCGGTCAGCTCGAGGCGCTGGCCTTCGACCGCATCGCGGGCATTCCCTACGGCTCCCTGCCCACCGCCACCGGCCTTTCGCTGCTGCTCCACAAGCCCCTCATCTATCCCCGCAAGGAGGTGAAGGCCCACGGCGCCCGCCGCCTGATTGAAGGTGACTTCGAGGACGGCGATCTGGTGGTGGTGATCGATGACATCCTGATCACCGGCGGCAGCGTGCTGGAGGGCATCGCCAAGCTGGAGAGTTCAGGCCTCTGCGTCGAGGATGTGGTGGTGTTCATCGACCATGGCGGCGAACACGACCGGCGCGCCCGCGAGCGGCTCGCGGATGCGGGCTATCGCGTCCACGCCGTTCTCGACATCCCCCGCATCACCCGCGTGCTGCAGCGCGCCGGCCGGCTCAGCCACAGCCAGGCCGCCCTGCTCGGCCCCAGCGGCCAACCGGTACTGGCAACCCCTAGGGTGAACTAGCGCCCCGCATCTCCCTGGCGCCCCGAATGCCATGGCCTCCGGCTCCATCAAGCCCCCCACGATCGGGGAACTCGAGGCGAATTACCCCCTTTACTGCAAGGCGATGCGCCGCCTGCTGAAGGAGGGCCGCAGCATTGAGGCGATCCGCCGCACCGTCGCCTGGAGTCGCCTGGAGCGCCTGCACCTCTGTCTGCCGGGCCGTTACAAATCGCCGGATTATCTGGCGGTGGTGCTGCGCCGCGATCCGGTCTGAGGGCCATGGCGGCGGCCGTCGTTCCGGAGTGCGCGTGAAATCGATTTCCGATCCCTTCCTGCGTCGGCCCGTGCTGACGCTGGTGATCGCGCTGCTCATCCTGCTCGTCGGGCTGATCAGCCTGCCGGCGCTGCAGGTGGAAAACCTGCCGCCGATCGCCCCCGGGCGGGTCACCGTGCGGGCCAGCTACCCCGGCGCCGGCCCGGAGGTGGTGGAGCAGGGGGTGACCGCCCTGCTGGAGAAGCAGCTCAATGGTCTCGAGCGGATCGACACGATCCGTTCCACCAGCTCCGCCAACGGCAGCACCATCACCCTCAGTTTCGTTGGCGGTGATCCGGAGATCAACCAGATCAACACCCAGAACGAGGTGGCGGTGGTCAATCGCCAGCTGCCTGCGGTGGTCTCCCGCCTCGGCGTTCAGGTGCGCCGCACCTCCGACGACCTGCTGCTGGTGCTCAGCTTCAGTGCCGAGCGTGGCCTCTACACCGACACCTTCCTCACCGGCTGGGTGGATTCGGTGGTGAAGGACCGACTGCGCCGGGTCAACGGCGTCGGCGATGTCAGCCTCTTCGGCGGCAGCAGCCTGGCCTTCCGGCTGTGGCTGGATCCGGTGAAGCTGGAGTCCCGCAACCTCACCATCGCCGAGGTGCGCCAGGCCCTGCAACAGCAGAATGTGCTGGCGGCCCTCGGTCAGGCCGGGGAGGCGCCGGCACCGCCCGACCAGCGCATCACCCTGCCCCTGCGGATGGAAGGGCGGTTGCGCACCCCGGAGGAGCTGGGGCAGCTGGTGGTGGGGCGCACCAGCGATGGTGCGGTCACGCTGCTGCGGGACCTGGGCCGCGTCAGCCTGGGCAAGGAGAGCTACGACGCCATCGCCACCAACCTCGCGGGCGACAGCGCCGTGGCGATGGGGGTCTACCAGCGCGACGGCAGCAACGCCCTGGAGGTGCGCCACGGGCTGGAGGAGGCCCTGGCCGAACTGGCTCCCCGCTTCCCGCCGGGGGTGGCGATGGAGGTGATCGTCGATGAGGCGGTAACCGTGCGCGCCAGCATCGACAGGGCCGTGGAGGCGTTGCGGGATGCGGTGCTGCTGGTGTTCCTGGTGCTGCTCTTCGGGCTTGGCAACAGCCGGTTGGCCCTGATCACGGCGGCGGCGGTCCCCGTGTCGCTGATCGGGTCGCTGAGCGTGCTGCGGCTGAGCGGCGGCTCGATCAACACCCTCTCCCTGTTCGGCATGGTGCTCGCGGCGGGTCTGCTCGTCGATGACGCGATCGTGGTGAGCGAGGACATCGGCCGCCGGCTGGAGGGGGGCACGCCGCCCCTGCAGGCCGCCCGGGAGGCCATGGCCGAGCTGGGGGGGGCCGTGATCGCCACCTCCCTGGTGCTGGTGGTGGTCTTCGTGCCGGTGCTGGGCCTGGAGGGCAGCGTCGGCCGGCTCTACGCCCCGATCGCCGTGGCGATCAGCGCCGCGATCGTCTTCTCCACCATCAACGCGATCAGCTTCACCCCCGTCGTCGCCAGCCGCC